>DOJA01000153.1:0-1040 GCA_003511945.1 Phycisphaerales bacterium
CGGAGCAGGGGCCGGGACGGGGGCGGGAGCGGGGTCAGCACCGGGGGCACCGGGGGCACCACTGGGGGCCGGGCTGGGTTTCGCGTTCTCTTCAACCTTTTCGTGCAACGCTTTTTCAACGGTCTGTGCCTGCTGCAGGGCGGCAGGCTTGGCGGAGGGAGCCGCACCGGGAGCAGCAGCATCGGGAGCGACAGCAGCAGCGCTCTTGCGCAGGGTCGACTTCAGTGCGCTGGCTCGCAGCGATCGGCCGGCGTCGGCGGAAATCGCTTCAGCGCCGTGGTCCTTCGCCCAGGCAAGCACCACGTCCTGCGTGCTGGCCGCCACGGGCGCCGCCACACCCATTTCAAGCTGCAGCGCGCGGATGCGGGTGTCATCGATCTCAGCCGCCTTCATCAGTTGCCCAAGAGCGGCGGCCCCTTTGCCCGCCGGGGTCACGGAACGCCACTGCTCCGGGCGGTGACTCAGCGCCAGAGGCGCGCCGATCCCGGCGTCGGCGGGGTCGCTCGATTTGCCTGCAACGGGCGGCACTGGCGGCGCAATCGGTTTGCCCGCGCCGGCGTCGGCGATGGCGCGCTTCTGCGCCTCGCCTGGCTTCAGATCGGCAACGCTTGCGCCGCCGGGGCTGCCGGCATCGGCCGTGTTGCCGAAAGTCTTTCGTTTTTCCACCTCAGCGCTGGTGCCCCCGGTGCCTCCGGCGCCCTCGATGCCGCCACCGGCACCGCGCAACGGGTCGGCGGAAGCGTCGCGGATGTCGCTGCCGCCCTGATTTTTCGTCAGGGCGCTGGCCATGGCCTTTTGATCGACGTCGGCTTCGCCGGTGCCGGTGTTTTTGACGATGACCGGCCCCGGTGTGCCGCCCGCTTTCCACGCGAANNCCACCGCCGCCGCCATGGCCGCCCATCGGGTCCAGCGCGGGAAGCGGAAGGGGCTGATGTCGTTTGGCAACCGGATGTCGCGCGCGGGCGCGTCCAGCAGCATGTGTCGTTCGAGGGCCTCGTGGATTTCGGCCATGAGTTCGGCGGGAGCGTCGTGATCGGGCA
>DOJA01000153.1:1106-2019 GCA_003511945.1 Phycisphaerales bacterium
GCGCGCAGCTGGTCGCGGTCGCGGATGAGCTGGAGCACAAGCTGGCGCAGCGGCTGGTCCTTGGCCATGAGCGACTCGAACTCGACGCGGGCTGGGCCGGTCAGTTCGTTCTCGACATAAGCGAGAATGAGATGTTCGTCGTAGCGGTCGATCATGGGAGACCTCTTCTGGCGGAATCAAGGCGAATCGTTAGTGATGAATGGTGAGTCGTGATTGGTTAATGCGGTCAGGCTTTCCGAAATAACCACTCGCCATTCGTCACTCATCATTCACCATTAGCTTTGCTTGGCCGGCTGCACATCCGCGTCCGGGAAGGCTTTGAGCATTTCCTGCCGTAGCGCCAGGCGTGCGCGGAACAGCCGGCTTTTCACGGTGCCGACGGGCACACTCAGGGCGTCGGCAATCTGCTCATAGTCCATGTCATTCATGTCGCGCAGGACGAGGACCGAACGAAACTCCTCGTCCAGCCGGCCCAAGGCTCGGTGCAGCTCCGCGATCATTTCCTCATGTTGGACGCGTTCGTCGGGCTTTCGTTCCCGGTCATCGACCAGGCGGTCACGAAGTGCAGCGTCGTTGCCGTCGCCCCGGGCTATCGGACCCCCGCCGTTGCCGCTATCCGCGTCGAGGCTTGCGGCTTTCCGCAGCTTTCGCTTGCGCAGGTGCGAAATCGAGAGGTTCATGACAATGCGGATCATCCACGTCGTCAATTGGCTGCGACCGTCGTAGTTCTTGATGTGCTCGACGATCTTGAGCATCGCGTCCTGCGTGATCTCGGCGGCGTCGTCGCGGTGGCCGACCATGCGCAGGGCGACGTTGAACAGGCGCTGATGGTGATGATTGAGCAGCGTCCCCAAAGCCGCGCGATCGCCTTGCTGCGCGAGCTTGACGAGTTGGGCTTCGGGGGGATGCATCA
>DOJA01000153.1:2196-6283 GCA_003511945.1 Phycisphaerales bacterium
ACACCCGAAACCCGACACCCGAAACCCTTCTCCAAGTGAGACGGCCCATGGCCACATTTGACCGATACGAATCGCCCCTTTCCTCACGCAATGCTTCCTCGGCGATGCAGGCGATCTGGTCGCCGCAACGCAAGTTTACCACCTGGCGCAGGCTCTGGCTGGCGCTGGCGGAAGCGGAGAAGGAGCTTGGACTGCCCATCCGTGACGAACAAGTTGCGGAGCTGCGCCGGCATCTCGATGACATCGACTACCTCAAGGCTGCCGAGTACGAGAAGAAACTGCGCCACGATGTGATGGCGCACATCCACGCCCTGGGCGATGTCGCGCCGGCTGCCCGGCCCATCATCCACCTGGGCGCCACCAGCCAGTTCGTCGTCTGCAACACCGAGCTGCTGCTGATCCGCGACGCCTTGAACCTCATCGCGAAGAAGCTCGCCAATGTGATCGACCAACTGGCCACGTTCGCGACGAAATGGAAATTCCTGCCCACCCTCGCCTTCACGCACTATCAGCCGGCACAGCCCACCACCGTCGGCAAACGCGCGGCCCTGTGGGCGCATGACCTGGCGCTGGCGCTGGAGGAAATCGAGCACCGCATCAGCTCGCTGCGCTTCCGCGGCGTCAAGGGCACCACCGGCACGCAGGCCTCGTTCCTCGAACTGTTCCAGGGCATCGGACTCGACGACGCCGAGGCCCATCGCCGCTGCGAGGAGCTCGACAAGCTTGTCGCGCAGAAAATGCACTGGAGCCCGCAGCGCCGCTTCGTCATCACCGGGCAGACCTACCCGCGTGTGATCGATGGCCCGATCCTCGCCAGCCTCGCCATGGCCGCCGCCGCCGCGATGAAGTTCGCCACCGACGTCCGCCTGCTCGCCAACCGAAAGGAAATCGAAGAGCCGTTCGAAGCGAGCCAGGTCGGTTCCTCCGCCATGCCCTACAAGCGCAACCCCATGCGCTGCGAGCGGGCCACCGCCCTGGCGCGGTTCGTGGCCTCGCTGGCGGCCAACGCCTACGCCACCGCCTCGGCGCAGTGGCTGGAGCGCACGCTGGACGACTCGGCCAACCGGCGGCTCTCCCTGCCCGAGGCGTTCCTGGCGATCGATGGCGCCCTGGACCTGCTGCACAATGTCTGCGACGGGCTGATCGTGCACGAGGGCTCCGTGAGGCGGAACCTGGAGCAGGAGATGCCCTTCCTGGCCACGGAGGCGCTCATGCTGAACGCCGCCCGCGCCGGGCGGGACCGTCAGCAGGTGCACGAGGCGATCCGGCGGCACGCGATCGAGGCGTCGCGCCTCGCGAAGCAGGAGGGCAAGGCCCCCGACCTGCTGCAACGGCTGCGGGGCGAACCCCTGCTCGCGGGCGTGGACTTCGGTTCGGCGCTCGACCCGGGAGCGCACATCGGGCGGGCGTCCGAGCAGGCGGCGCGGGTGATCGGCGCGGTCATCGAGCCGGCGCGGGCGCGGTACGGCGGCCGGTTCGCGGCGTTGGCGTCGAGCGCGCCCTCCGTCTGAGCGCCGTCGTCGTCGGTACGCTGTGTCCCAGCCCATGCCGCCGACTCTCGTTCACATCATGCTCCTCGCGGGGGGGATCGCCCTCCTGGCCATCGGCGGCGACACGCTGATCAAGGCCTCGGTGACCATCGCGCACAAGCTGGGGGTCTCGACGCTGCTGATCGGGCTGACGGTCGTGGCGTTCGGCACCTCGGCGCCCGAGCTCGCGTTCAACACCATCGCCAGCGCGAACGGGAACGACGGGCTGGTGTTCGGGAATGTCGTCGGATCGAACATCTGCAACATCGGGCTGATCCTGGGGATCGCGGCGTTCCTGCAACCGATGGTGGTCCACACCGACCTCGTGCGCCGGGAGATCCCGATCATGATCGGTGCGGCGCTGCTGATGGGCGTGCTGGCGGTCGTGCCCCTGGGGAGCGGGCCGGAGCGGGGCTACGGGCGCCCCGAGGGCGTGCTGATGCTGGCGCTCATGCTGGGCTACGCGTGGATGAGCGTGGCCATCGGTCTGCGCCAGCGGGCGCAGACGGCGACGATCGGCGAGAGCATCGAAGAGGTCAGCGCCGATGACCTGCGTCGCCCGCTGAGAGTGGCGGTGGGCCTGGTGATCGTGGCGCTGGCGATGCTGACGGGCGGCGCGAAGCTGACGGAGATGGGGGCGGTCGGGCTGGCGCGGGGGCTGGGGATCCCGGACGCGATCATCGGGCTCACGATCGTGGCCGTGGGAACGAGTCTGCCGGAACTGGCCGCGACGGTCGTGGCGGCCCGGAAGCGACAGTCGGAACTGGCCATCGGGAACATCGTCGGGTCGAACATCTTCAATGTGCTCACCATCTTCGGCGTCAGCGCGGTCATCAGTCCCGTCGAGCTGCCGGAGGGGGCGTGGGTGTCGCTGGGGGTGATGATCGCGTTGTCGGTGTCGCTCGTCGTGCTGAGCCGCACGAGGAGCGGGCGGGTCAGCCGGTTCGAGGGGGGAGTCCTGCTGGCGGCGTACGCGGCGTACATCGCCTTCCAGGGGTACGAGGCGTTCGCGGCCCAAGCGGGCAGCGCCGCGGGCGGGCCATGACCGGGCGGCCGGACGACATCCACCCCGTCGCGCCCGAGAGGACGCAGGACCCGCAGGGCACGCCACCCCCGGCGCGCGAAGGCATCGAGCTGGACACCGACGCGCTGGAGCGCGAGGTCGAGCGCCTGGTGGACGCGGGCGCGCCGGCGGAAGTGATCGCGGCGAAGGTGGCGGAGTTCGAACCGGTCGACGCCGCCGAGACGCTGGCGGAGTTGGAGCCGGAGGCCTCGATCGAGGTCCTCCAGGCCATGGAGGACGAGGCCGCCGCCGAGGCCCTCGCCCACATGGACCTGCCCCTGGCGGCGACGGTGCTCGTGGACCTGGACCCGCCCGAAGCCGCCCGTCTGATCGACCTGATGGAGCCCGACGACGCCGCCGACATTCTTCAGGAGCTGCCCCGGGCGGTCGCGTCGGACATCCTGGCCCGCCTGAAGCCCAAGCGGGCGGCCCAGCTGGGCAAGCTGGCGCTCTACGACCCCCGGACCGCGGGCGGGATGATGACCACGGACATCCTGGTCGTGCGCGAGGCGGGGTCGATCGGCCAGGCGATCGACGCGATCAAGCACCAGCCCTCGGAGGAATCGCAGACAGAGGTGTATGTCGTTGACGAGCAGCGCCGGCTGGTGGGCACGGTGTCGATGCGTTCGCTGCTGGTCGGAGAGGACACGGCGCCCGTCGCGCCCCTGGTCACACGCGACATCGATGTCCTGACCGCGGAGCAGGCGCGGGAAGAGGTCGCCGACCTGTTCCAGCGGTACGACTACATCACCGTGCCCGTGGTCGACCACGACCGACGGATCCTGGGCATGGTGACCATCGACGATGTGGTCGACATCATCGAGTCCGAGCGGTCCGAGGACGCGCAGAAGCTGGTGGGCGTGGCGGAGGACGAGGGCGTCCACAGCAGCGTCCGCGAAAAGATGCGGGGGCGCTCGCCCTGGCTGATGTTCAACCTCATCGCGGCCCAGGCGGGGTCGGTCGTGCTGCTGGTCTACCACGGGTTCATCGAGGCGATCCCCATCGTCGCCGCGGTCTACCCCGTCATCGCCAACCAGTCGGGCAACGCGGGGCAGCAGTCGCTCGCGGTCACGCTGCGGGGGATCGTGCGCGACCAGATCCGGCGCGACCGCGTGCCCCGCCTGCTCATGCGCGAGTCGCTGACCGGGTTGTTCACCGGCTTCGCGGTCGGGGCGTCCTTCGCGGCGGCGATCGCGCTGATGCACCTGATCGTGCCCGAACTCAACTGGCGCCTGGGGATCGTCGCCGGGCTGGCGATGGCGCTGGCCATGCCCGTCTCCTGCCTTGTCGGCGGCGCGATCCCCCTGATCCTCGACCGGCGGGGGTTCGACCCGGCCACCGCGTCGTCGATCTTCCTGACCATGCTCACCGACTTTCTCTCCTACGGCATCTTCCTCTCGCTGGCCTTCCTCTTCCGCTCCTGGCTGGGCGTCGGCGCGCCGCCACTCCACGCGCCTTGACCGCCACTCCAACCTCCCCAGTCCCCAGACCCCAT
>DOJA01000335.1 GCA_003511945.1 Phycisphaerales bacterium
CCCCGGACCGCGGCACGCGTTGAGCCGCGCCGTGCACAGGTCGAACAGCGTTGACCCAGTCCACACCAGCCGTTCGATGAGGTTCTGCTTGTCCAGGCGCGCCTCCTGGAAGAACGCCGTCGACTCGCGCAGCAGTTCGTACCGCAGTTCGATCGGCAGCAGCAGCTTGATGCCCAGCCCGTCCTGCTGCAGCAGCTTGTTGTTGAGCAGGGGCCAGACCACCGCCCGCATGCGCTCGGGGTCGCCGCTGATGAGCGTCGGCTCGTCCAGCCGGTCGATGACGACCACCATCCCCGCGTAGCCGATGGCGCCCAGCACGCGGCGCAGCCGGTTGAGCAGGGCGTACCGCGTGTCGTCCGCGTCGTCGATCGGCAGCACCGTCCCGCGGCGCAGCTCGTTGGGCAGCGCGTCGAGGCACCCCGCCACCGTGCCCGTCCGGCGCGGCACGGCCCGCGTCTGCCGGGTCACGCGCCGGGCCAGTCGGAGCGCCGCGAACCGATCCCACCCGGCGCGCTTGGCGATCCCGATCAACCACACCGCCCCCGCCCCCGCCAGCGTGTACAGCCCCAGCGCCGTGCGGAGCGTCTCCGGCGCCAGCCACAGGAACAGCCCGAGGACCAGCGCCGGGATCACCCACCCCGCGTACGCGAGCGCCCGCCACAGCCAGCGCCCCGTGTGGCCCGGCGCCCGGATCAGCCGGCG
Organism: Phycisphaerales bacterium; assembly: GCA_003511945.1. Classification (GTDB taxonomy): domain Bacteria; phylum Planctomycetota; class Phycisphaerae; order Phycisphaerales; family UBA1924; genus UBA11155. Next base: position 703 of record DOJA01000335.1, read on the forward strand.
CAGCCGCGCGAACCGCGCCGGCGCCTGCTCCTCGCGGTCGTAGACCGCCGCCAGCACCGCCAGATCTCCCCGAACAATCTCGGGCGCGCGGCGCAGCATCCGCGCGGCGGACCCCGCGCCCCGCGGAGACCGCCCCTCCTCGCCCAGCACCATGTCGACCACCCGCGCCGTCGCCAGGTGCAGCACCGCGTCCATGTGGTCCACCAGGCGCAGGCGCTTGAGCACCTTCAGGATGCCCTTGGGCTCCCCCGGCCCGTCCACCTTGGAACGGGACGCGAAGCGGTCCAGGATCGGGTTCAGGTCGTCGTAGGCGACGAGCAGCACCTTCGCGTCGGGGTGATCGCGGTTGTACGCCTCGATCCGGGAAGCCGCCTGCATGCGGATCGCCGTCTTCCCGCTGCCCTTCTCGCCGAAGACGATGGCGCTGGACGGGCGGGACAGGTCCCCCAGGATCTTCTCAAAGTCCGGGTGGGTCGTGGGCCCGTGACCGAGCCGCGCGAAGACCGGGTCGTGACGCGCCTCTTCCGCGCGGAACGGATTCTCGCTGATCGCCCAGCGCTCGAAGAACGACGCCACATTCATCGGGAGTCAGGATACCTCATCCGCCGGCGCGCCACTCACACCCGCCCCGGCGCCCCGCGCTCCTCGCGCAGCAGTCTTGAGGCCCGCCAGCCGAGCACGCGCTCCGCCTTCGAGCAGTCCACGAACGACCCCCGCGCCACGCACGCCTCGATCCCCGCCACCGACGCGTAGAACCGCTCCGCCAGCTCCGCCACGCCCTCCGGCGTCCGCGGGTCCGGCGCCGCACACCACACCACCTCGTGCCCCACCACCTCCGCCTCGACCGCCAGGCGCACCGCCTCCGCCGCGTCCTCCCGCGCGATGTACGCGAACGCCTCGCACCCGCCCCACACGAACTCCGAGGGCGGCTTGCGCTTCGCGTTCGCCAGGAACGCCTCGCGGTTGAGCACATAGGGCAGCCGCACGCTGACGGCGCTCATCGGGCCCGTATCCCCCCGCGCGCCGAACGACCCCGCGTCGCACAGCCCGTCCAGCGCCCGTTCCGCGAGCACCTTGCTCAGCCCGTACACATTCAGCGGCCTCGGCGCCATCGCCTCGCTCAGGGGCAGCACCGGCGGCACCCGTGCGCACCACGAGCCGTCCGACTCCACCCCCCCCAGCATCGCCTGGATGGAACTGACAAACACCACCCGGCGCACGCCCGCGCCGAACGACGCCGCGAACACGCTCGCGTTCATCGCCTGGTTCTCGCGCAGCACGGTCTCGGGCGGCGCCACCAGCGAGTTGATGTGATTGGCCGAGTGCACCACCGCGTCCACCCGCCCGCCGAACAGGTCGAACGCGCGGTGGATCGCGTACGGGTTCAGCAGGTCGTCGACGATCACCGGGTGGGGCCGCCCGGAGGCCGGCGCGCAGTCGATCCCCGCCACCGCGTGCCCCGCCGCCAGCAGCGTCTCCGCGCAGGCCGACCCCAGCCGCCCGTTGCACCCTGTGACAATGACCCTCATCCGAGTTGGATCCTTCTTCAGGCCGCGCCGAGCAGCGAGTGAGCCGGGGAAACGGTTCCCTTGACCGGTCAGCCCTCGACAGCCTCTCGGCCATGGACGATCTCGATCCAAGACGCCAGGCGGCAATGACGCCCCGCGGGGCCGATCGCTCTATCGTAGAAGTGCTTGGTCGCTGACGCACACACCTTATGGAAATCGACAAAGAGTTCGACGGTAGAGCCCTCGCCGACGAAGAGGCCGGGATCGTTGACTCGCTGCACCGCGCGAGCCCGGTCCCTCGTCGAAGGATGGCTGTCCAGCGGGCCGGTCGCGTCGCGCTGGAGTCGCTCCTCGATGGCCCACCTCATCGGAGGCGGGAGCGTTTTCGCTCTGACGGCGATCAGGGCCGGCAGATCGTTGGGGAGGATCATACGACTGAAACTGCGCCCGACATCCTCCATGGCGCGCCGTTCTCCGGACGACAGCATCGCGAGATCAACCATAGTCTTGACGAAGGCGTCGGCGCCGGCGACCACGGCCTCAGATCGATCGGCGCGGTATTCCATCTGGCGGAGCAGCGCCGCGGTGACTAGCCGCCCGACCAGTGACAGGCCCTTGAGAAGCACCCGAAGCATGAAGCGCCCGATCCCCGCAACCAACGCCACCCCCCAGGAGCTCCCGATGATCCACCAGGGGTCCCGTTCCACCAGGTCCTCGATGGCTTCGTCGATTTCATCTTCTTCGGCCGCGTGGGACAGCCAACCGTCGATGGCGCGGGTCAGGTAGGCCGCTCTCATCGAACCGCGTTGTGAGAAGTGCGCCAACTCGTGAGCGACCACTCCCACGAACTGACGAAGGTTGAGCCCTTCGACGAGAGGCAGACCAACCGTGAGCACCAGGTCGTCGCTCCCGAAGCTCAGAACACCACGCCGGAAGGACGCCGAGGCGTTGGCCGAGCAGTCCACATCTATTCGTGAAGGCCTGGGTGCTCCCATGAGCGCCGCGACTTGCCCTACCAGCGCATAGAGCCCCGGCGCTTCAGCGCCGGACACAGTTCGGACGGCTCTCCGACCTCGCCTCCGCGCGAAGAGCGGCTTGATCATCATCGCCAGCAACGCAAACCCCGCAAGAGGCATCACCGAGGCCGTCAGCAGGACCAGACCATGCCTCATGTACTCAAAGGCGGGCACCGTGACATGCACGATGAACCATACCGTGCCGAGCGCGATCAGCGCCAGCAGCCCCGCGTAGATCGCGGGCATGAGCAGCATGAATGTCGCGGCCAGCGCCATCGACAAGGCGAAGCCGCTCGACAGCGGTGGGTGCTCCATCGGACCCTTGAACCACCGCGAGAAGTCCGGCGCGCTCGCTTCCGCCTCCCGCTTTTCCATGCTCCCCTCCGGCCCCGGGATCAGTGCTCCACCGCCCGCCCCAGCATCGGCGCGATCTCCGCGGTCATCCGGTCCAGCGTCGCCCGGTCCCGCGCCTCCAGGTTCAGCCGGAGCAGCGGCTCGGTGTTGCTCTTGCGCACATTGCACCACCACCCCTCGCGCTCGAAGCAGTCGATCGTCACCCCGTCCAGTTCGTCCACCCGCCCGCGCGCCCCGTACTTCCCGCGCAGGCGCTCCAGAGCGCCGTCCTTGTCCTCGACCTCGAAGTTCATCTCCCCCGACTGCGCGTACCGCGCGATCGGCGCGATGACCCGGCTCATCCGCTCGCCCCGCTCCGCGAACGCCGACAGCACCACCGCCAGCGCGATCGCTCCGGAGTCGGCGCTGAAGTTGTCGCGGAAGTAGAAGTGCCCCGACAGTTCCCCGCCGAACACCGCGCCGCGCTCCGCCAGCAGCCCCTTCATGAACACATGCCCCACCCGCGAGCGCACCGGCTCGCCCCCCGCCCGACGGATGTCCTCCTCCAGCGCCTTGCTCGACCGCAGGTCGTAGATCACCGGCGATGGGCCGTGCCTCCTGATGAACCACGCGCCCAGGAACGCCGTCAGGTGGTCGCAGCCCACCGCGGCCCCCTTCTCATCCACCACCACAAGCCGGTCGGCGTCGCCGTCGAAGCACACGCCGAAGTCCGCCTTCGAGTCCACCACCGCCCGCTGCGTGTCCCGCAGGTTCGCCGCCACCAGCGGGTTCGGCTCGTGGACGAACACCCCCTTGCTGTTCTCGAAGTTCACCTCCACGATCTCCAGCCCCGCCACGCGCGAGCCCGCCGCACCGAAGACCGCGGGCGCCATCGTCCCCGCCATCCCGTTGCTCGCGTCCACCGCGATCCGCACCCGCTTCCCCTTCAGGTCCGCGAACCGCAGCACATGCGCGCGATAGGCATCCCACAGATCGCGCGCCTCCGCCGTGCCCGCACCGGCGCCCTTCTTCGACTCGTCCGCCTCCAGGGCCAGCCGGAGGATGTCCTTCAGCCCCGTCGCCTCGCCCACCGGCTTCGCGTGGCGCCTGGAGATCTTGAACCCGTTGTACTGCGGCGGATTGTGGCTCGCCGTCACCTGCACGCCCCCGGCGGCGTCGAGGTGATTGATCGCGAAGTACACCGCGGGGGTGTCCACCATCCCGATGTCCACCACCTGCGCCCCCGCGTCCCGCAGCCCCCGCACCAGCGCATCGCGCAGCGAGGGGCTGCTCGTGCGCATGTCGCGCCCGACCACCAGCCGCCGGGCCGCGGCGCCCTTGACGCCCTCCTTCTCCGCTTGCGCCAGCAGGAACCGCCCGCACCCGAGCCCGATCCGCCACGCCCCCGCCTCATTCAGCGGCGACGGATAAGTCCCCCGGATGTCGTACGCCTTGAAAATCTTCTCAAGCATGCGCGATCCCCTCTCGTTCACTCAGCGGGCCACACAGAATACCGCCCCCCTCCACCGACCCCGTCTCTTCACTTCCACTCTCCACGCTCCACTCTCCACTCTCCACTTTCTACTCTCTGCCCCCCGCTCTCCGCTCTTCGCTCTCCACCTCATCCCCGTCCACCAGCACGCGCACCCCCTCCGGCAGCGCCCGCAGGAAGATCCGCCCGTACCCGGACTTCACCAGCCGCGGGTCCAGCACCACCACCCGCCCGCGGTCCCCGCTCGAGCGGATCAACCGCCCGAACCCCTGCTTGAAGCGGATCACCGCCCGCGGCACGGCGTCCTCCATGAAGGGGTCCCCGCCGCGCTCGGCGATCAGCTCCGACCGCGCCTGCGTGAGCGGCCGATCCGGCGGATCAAACGGCAACCGGGTGATGATGACATTCCGCAGCCCTCTCCCCTGCACATCCACGCCCTGCCAGAAGGAGCTCGTCCCCAGCAGGACCGAGCGTTCGTCCTCCCGGAACTTCTCCAGAATAAACGCGCGGCTGCCGTCCTTTCCCTGCACCCACATCGGCATCCCCAGCCGCCCGCACACCTCCCCGCGCAGCAACTCCGCCACGCGGTGCATCGTGCGGAACGAGGTGAACAGCACGAACGCCCCGCCGTCCGTCGCCTCGATGTGCTCGACGATCCGCTCCGACAGCGCGTCCTCGTAGGCGTGGTTGCGGGGATCGGGCATGCGCGGATGGACATGCAGCTCGGCCTGTCGCGCGTGGTCGAACGGGCTGCCCAGCACGAGCGTCGACGCCTCCCCGGATTCTTCGCACCCCAGCCGCGCCCGCGCGTGATCGAACGACCCGCGCGAGGTCGTCAGCGTGGCGCTGGTCAGCACCACCGACCACCCGCGCCCGAAGAGCGTGCGCGAGAGGATGGGGGCCACATCGATCGGCGAGCACGCCAGCGTCACCCGCAGCCCGCGCGAGTGTCCCTCGCCGGCGCTGGTCTCGACCCAGTACGCGCACCCCTCCATCTGCTGCGCGAGGAGCGCCTCCGCCTCGTCCGCGATGGCGCCGGCGCGCAGGGCGTAGGCGTTGAGCTCGTAGCGGTCCTCCTCCCGGTCGAGCGCCTCCCGCAGGCGCCTGAGCACCAGCGACAGTTCACGGAACGCAGGCGTCAGCGTGTTCTCCACCGCGCCCGCCGAGCGGAGGCGCACCGTGCCGAACTCCCCGTGGACAAGCCCGACGAGCGCCGAGAAGAACCCGTCCGCCGCGTCCGAGGCCGCCCCGCACAGGCCGACGGCGCGATCGACCGTCGCCGCGGCGTCATCGGGCGCGAGCACGCCCGCCAGGAACCCGCGCTGCTTCTTCCCCTGGTAGAGCGAGGACAGCAGGTGGCGCACTCGCCCCTCCGAGAGCGACAACCCGAAGTGGTCACTCGCCACATCCTCCACCTGGTGCGCCTCGTCCAGAACTACATGGTGGTACTGGGGCAGAAAGCCACCACCACCCCCACCACCCCC
>DOJA01000095.1 GCA_003511945.1 Phycisphaerales bacterium
TCCCGCCTGTCGCTCCGGCCCTCCCCGAGTCATTCTGTGAGTGGCTCTTACGCACCCGCCCCCCGCTCGCCCACCGCCACGAACAGCCCCGGCCCGCGCGCGCCGATCCCGCACTCCAGGGGGGCCACCCGCGCGCACACGAAGCCCGCCTCTTCCAGCAGCCCGGTCATGGCCCCCGGCTCGAACCCCAGGTGCGCGTGCCCCATGGTGTGCCGATACTCCACCCGTTCGTGCGCGAACATGTCCACGATCAACGCCGCCCCCCCGGGGCGCAGGATCCGGCGCATCTCCCGCACCGCCGCCAGGGGTTCGGCGACATGGTGCAGCACCAGCGCACACACGCAGGCGTCCACGCTCCCGGACTCCAGGGGCAGCGATTCGAGCGCTCCCGCCTCGAACCGCACATTCCGCACGCCCTCCAGGCGCTTCCGAGCGGCTTCCAGCATCGGCCCCGACTGGTCCACCGCGATCACCCGCCTGACCCGCGGCGCCAGCAGCTCCGAGGCGTTCCCCGTCCCGCAGCCCAGGTCCGCGACTTCCCAGTCCGGGGGCAGCAGCGCCAGGAGAGCCCGGGCCGTGAAATCCTCCCCGAACAGTTCGGTCCGGACCTTGTCCCACTCCCCGGCGACCCGCCCGAAGAACGACAGACTGTCCGTCCGGCGCTCGGCCAGCACCGCCGCCACCCGCCGGAGGTCGTCCTCGCTCCCGAAGTCCCGTTCCACCTGCTCCCGGATGGCCAGCCACAGCGCGCGGTGGGGGGCCTCCAGGTCGTCGGGCGCGAGCCGGTACAGAGTCGCGGTGCCCTCCGCCCGCTTCTGTGCCCAGCCGGCCTCCGCCAGCACCTTGAGATGACGGGAGACGGTCGATTGGGGCAGTTGGACGACGCTCGCAACCTCGCCAACGCTCAGTTCGTGTCGTTCCAGCAGCCGGCAGACGCGCAGCCGCACTACCTCGCTCAGGGCGGCAAGCCGTTCGGTCAGCGGGCTGGTGGTGGCGGAACGCTTCATCCGTTTATCCGGATAAAGCGTAGAAGAGTCCGGCGGCCCCGTCAAGGCGTCGACGCCCCTGACGAATCGTCGCGGCCGGTCTCAATGGCTCAGGGCGACGGGGCGGCGTACTGCTCGGTCGGGCGGAGCGCGATCGAGGGTCCGGGAACCTCGCCGAATTCGCGGATGAGTGAATGGATCTCGCGGCTGGTGGGATCGAGGTAGTAGCACATGCGGTAGCGCTCCAGGGCCGCCGAGTCCTTGCCGACCTTGCGGTAGAGGTCCGCCAGCGCCCGCTGGGGCTCCATGGAGACTCCCAAGTCCCCCCGGGCCGCGGTGAGGTAGGACTTCTCGGCGGCGTCGGCGTCGTTCACGCGCTCAAAGAGCCGCCCGAGGCGCATCCAGTCGGCGGGCTTGCCCTTCTCTTCCGCGATGGTGCGGAGCGTCTGCACGGCGCTCTCGCTGTCCCCGGAGGCCACCATGCTGTCGGCCAGCCCCTGGATCACTCCCTCGTCGTTGGGGCGGAGGGTGTAGCACTTCTCGAACTCCTCCCGCGCCAGCCGGTGATCGCCCGCCTTGAGCAACGCCCCGGCGTACTTGATCCTCGCGTCGATCCGTGCGGGCGCCCGCTCGACGACTTCGCGGTACTCCGACGCCGCCAGGACGGGGTCGCCGTGAACCATCGCCCGGTCGCCCGACGCCTCCACCATGTGGACCGCTCGCTGCCCCGAGCACCCCGCGCCGAGCGAGAGCAGGGGAGACAGGGCCAGGGCGATCATCCCGCGACGCATCATCATGGAAGGGCCTCCGAGGGCGCGGGCCATCGCCCGCGTCAGGAAACTAGGGATCGACCAATCCCAGTCTACCGCTTGGGATATGCCGCGGCGGGCCTCGCGCCCAGCGCCGAGGCCCCCGCGCGCCCCTACCGTGGCGTCGCCATGCCCCGCAGCGTCATCCTCCAGCACACGGAGCCCGACGGCTCGTCGCACCTGGACTGGCTCATCGCGCCCGACGACGCCCCGGCCCACCCCGATCAGCGCGACCTGCTGCATTTTCGCCTCGCGCTCCTGCCCGGAGTGCTGGCGCTCGGCTCGACCACCGTGGCTACATCTGGGCCGCTCCATCGCAGGCACTACCTCCAGCACGAGGGTCCGGTCCCAGGAGGGCGCGGCACCGTCCGTCGCATCGCGGAAGGAAGAGTCGATGTCGACGCCCGGGCCGCCGACCACTGGATCCTCCACGCGTCGTTCTCCGATGGGTCGTTCACGCTGGAAGCCCGGCGCGATCCGGAGCAGGGGGACCGCTGGGTTCTTCGGCGCACGCGCTGACGCCCCTCCCTCCTCCGTGCCGATATCCCCCCGGTGTGCGGGATTCTTGGAATCGCAACGCCGCGTGGGCAGCGCTCGCCCTTGAGCGATGCCCAGGTGGCGCGCCTGCGCGACCTGATGACCCACCGCGGCCCCGACGGCGCCGGGCTGTGGCGGGACGGGCCGGTGATCCTCGCCCATCGGCGCCTCGCGGTCATCGACCCCACCCCGGCCGGCGCGCAGCCGATGCTCTCACCCCCCGATCCGCAGACCGGGCGCTCCCGGTTCGCCCTCGTCTACAACGGCGAGCTCTACAACGACGCGGAACTGCGCCGTGACCTCAGCGCCCGGGGCGTCGTGTTCCGGACGGGCTGCGACACCGAGACCGTCCTGCACGCCTTCGCCCGCTGGGGCACCGATGCGCTCGCCCGCCTGCGGGGCATCTTCGCCCTGGCGGTTTATGACCGCGAACTGCACACGCTGACCCTCGCCCGCGACCCGCTGGGCGTGAAGCCGATGTACTGGTGGAGCGACGGTTCGCAGCTGGTCTTCGCCAGCGAGCCGGCCCCGATCCTCGAACACCCCGATGTCCCCGTCGCGCCCGACCTGCGCATGGTCAGCGCCTACCTCACCACCATCCGCACCTCGCTCGCGGGGCGCACGATGTTCGAGGGCGTCCGCGCCCTCCGCCCGGGCGAGATGCTCCAGTGCGACCTCGACGCGCTCGGGGGCACGCTCGCGCTGCGCCTGGTGACCTGGTGGCGCGGGCCGGCGTCCGGTTCGCTCGCGCTCGACGAGCGCGAGGGCGCGGACCGCCTGCGGGCCGGCGTCGCGGAGTCGGTCCGGCGTCAACTGCGGTCCGATGTCCCGGTCTGCACACTTCTCAGCGGCGGGCTCGACAGCACCGTCATCGCCGCCCTCGCCCGCGCGCACAAGTCCGACCTGCTGTCGTTCTGCGCCGGCGCGCCCGTCCCCGTCGACTGCACGCAGGCGATGGGTGAGGAAGACCTGGCGTGCGCCCGACGGACGGCGCGCGCGATCGGGACCCGGCACGCAGAGGCGCTGGTGACGCGGGACATCTTCGCCGAGCGGTGGCCCCGCATGGTCTCGCTGATGCGGGCGCCCCTGAGCACGCCCAACGAGGTCGCCATCCACGCCGTGGCGCTCCGGCTGCGCGAGTCCGGCTGCGTCGTGACCCTCAGCGGGGAGGGCGCCGACGAGCTGCTCGGGGGCTACGAGGGGCCGATGGACGCCGCGGCGGACTTCGTGCGCGCCCGCGAGCCCCACGCCCGCGGCGCAGACTTCGAACTCAACGCCAGCGCCTGGGCGCCGCTGGACTTCAAGCCGGGCCTGCTGCAGGACCGTCACTGGCGCGCGCTGGACGCCGACCGCTGGCTCATCGAGACCTACCGGGCGGAGTTCGACGCCGCCGCGGAGGAGGCGGGGACCACCGGGCTCGACGCCCATCTGCGTCTCCACCGGCGAATCAACCTCACCGGGCTGCTCCAGCGCCTGGACAGCGCGACAATGCTCGCATCGGTGGAAGGGCGCACCCCCTTCGCGGACTCCGAGGTCGCGGCCCTGTGCGAGGCGCTGCCCATGGGGCTGAAGTACCGCCCGCCGGAGAGCGACCGGGACGCCTCGGGCGGCGTGACGACCGCCCGCGCCACGGGCGTGCGCACGAAGCGGGTCCTCCGCCGAGCGTTCGCAGGGATGATCCCCGACGGGGCGCTGAACCGTCCGAAGGCGAGTTTCCCGCTCCCGTTCCAGCAGTGGGTGGGCGAGCACGCGCCGGCGTTGCGCCGCTCGGAGCTCTCCCGCGAACTGTTCAGCGGCCCGGCGATCGAGGCCGTCTCGAAGCAGCCCGAGCGCCTGTGGCACCTCGCCTGGCCCATGATCAACCTGGCGCTGTGGGGCGAGGCGATGGGGTGGTAGGGCCGGGCCGGGCGCCTCCGACTCGGGCGGTGAAAGCCCGGACTCGCGGACGCCAATAATCGCAGGACACTCAGGAGGACTCACCCCCGTGAGCAATCGCATGGCATGGCATGGACTCCTGGCGTGGGCGCCGGCGGCGGCCGTCGCGCTGAGTCTGTGTGTGAGCGCACCGACCTTCGCGCAGCCGACGGAAGGCGCCCCCCCGGCCCCCCCGGCCACCC
>DOJA01000295.1:0-4913 GCA_003511945.1 Phycisphaerales bacterium
AGGGCCTCGGTCCCCCCGCCCCCCGCCCCCCCCACGACGCGGTCGAAGGAGATTTCGAAGTGCGGGCGGTCGTCGGGGGTGACGGCGCCGATGAGGAGGCCGGCGAGGTCGGGATCGCCGCTGAGTTCGGTGATGAGTTCGCGGAGGGAGTCGTTGTCGCTGGGCTTGGCGGTGTCGTCGGGCTCCGCGGGCTCGTCGTCGTCTTCTTCGTCGGACTCCTCGCCCTGTTCAGCGTCGTTGCCCTCGCCTTCCTGGTCTCCCCGAGAGGGCTGCGATGCGATGGGGGTCTGCTCGGGATCGACGGGCTTGGCGGCGACGAGCTGGCCCATGGCCTTGCGCAGGGTCTCCTGAGCGAAGGAAAGGTCGATGGCTTCGTCGAAGCGCCGGTCGTGGCGCCGGTCGGAGGAGGCGACCATCCCGAACAGCGCGAGGGCCGTCCCGCCGATGACGAGCGCCAGCGAGAGCGCCAGGAGCAGCTCGAGCACGGTGAACGCGGATCGTGATTGGACGGCGCGGCGGATCATGGCCTCCTCGGCGGGGCGTTCGAGGGTTGGCTTCTCCCGGTGCCGGCGCGCTGCGTGTTGATGAGGTCCACGAGCTTGAGGAGCCGCTTCATGATGGCGTCCTCGTCGGCGAGACTGAGCGTGCCGTAGATGCGGACGAGGTCGGCCATGGGGGCGGAGGTGTCGATGGGGGCGCTGGGGTCGTCGAGGTACACCTGGACGGTGACCCGCGCAAGCATGTTGCGGAGCTGTTCCTCGGCGGGGAGGTCGTTGGCGATCCGGCCGGCGCCGCGGCGCAGGCCCCTTGCGTCGCCTTCTTCGGTGACCAGGATCTCCTCGCGCAGGATGAAGCGGTAGAGGTGCTCGCCCTGCTGGATGGGGAGCGACTTGTCGGGGAGTTTGTCGGGATCGTCCAGGAACTGGGCGATGACGCGGTGGGCGACCTCGGCGGCGTTGAGGCGGTGCTTCTGACGCAGCGACGCGGTCTCCATGAACGAGAGCGTGCCCAGCACCATGGTCGCCAGCCCGGCGAGGACCGCGGTGGCGACGACCACCTCGATGAAGGTCAGCCCCCGTTGGGTTGACGCGGGGCGGGCGTTCACGGCGTGGTGGTGTCGGTGAACTGGATGTCGTCCGCGGTCTGGGGCGCGCCGTCGGCGCCGAGACTCCAGAGCTCGTACGCCGCGGTCTGCGTGGGGCTGTAGTAGTCCAGCGGGCGTCCCCAGCCGTCGTTGAAGCCGGTGATGAACTGCATGGCGACGAGGTGCTGGAGCCCCATCTGGCTGGTGGGGTAGGCGCTGTACTGCACATAGTACGCCTTGAGCCCGGCCTGCACGCCCTTCATCGTGGTGCGCGTGGCGGACGCCTTGGCGCGGTCGGCCGCGCCGATGAGGTTCAACCCGACGATGGCGCCGAGCACGCCGATGATGGCGATCACCACAAGCAGTTCAAGGAGCGTGAAGGCGTCGCGACGGCGGCGAGCGGCTGGGTTGCGGGCGTGTGGTGTGGTCATGACGGGTGCGGCCTCCGGGCGCGGCCCGAGGGGAAGTTTCCTCGCGGGCGGCGCCGCATTGCGCGGGATGCTAGGTGCCGGGGCCTCCCGGGATTCCCGGTGGCCGGCGGAGAGTTCTACAGCCATCACGGCTCCCCGATGCGGGCGGTGAGAAGGGGCAGGGCGACCGCGACGATGAGCGGCGCGATCAGCGCGAAGATCAGCAGGATCGACCCCAGTTCCAGGAACGAGAGCAGCCGGGTCGATCGCGTGTCGACATCGTCGGCGAGGTCCTCCGCAAGGTTGTCGAAGGCGGCGTCGAGGTCCCCGCCCCGCTCGGCGGCGACGAGCAGCCGGCGCGTCGCCAGCGGCAGGGTGACGACCCGTTCGACGAGCGACCGCCACGACCCGCCCTCGACGAGCCCGCGCTGAAGGGAGCCCAGTTCCTCGCGGAGCGCGGGGTTGGAGATGACGCCCCCCGCGGTGGAGAGGGCGTCGGCGAGCGGGACGCCCGAGCGGGTCATGGCGCCCATGACGGAAAAGAAGCGGGCCATCTCGACGGTGATGAGCAGACTCGCCACCGCGGGCAGACGCCGGGCCACGGCGCCGAGCCACGCGCCCAGGCGCTCCCGCGAGACGAACACGACCACCACCAGCAGGCCCAGCGCGATGAAGGCGAGCCCGATGTTGGCGCGGAGCCCCTCCCCGAGCGCAAAGATGAAGGACGAGAACGCGTTCACCCTTCCCCCCAGCTGACGGACCTGCGGGGCGATCATCGGCACGATGAAAACGAGAATGCCCGCGAAGATCGTCATGCTCAAGACGAGCACCACCGCCGGGTAGATGAGCACGGTGACGGCCTTGCCCCGCACCTTCAATCGGCGACGGGCGGCCTTGGCGATGCGCTGGGCGGCCCCCGCCAGGTCGCCCGAGCGCTCCGCGGAGCGGTACACCGCGGTCGTCACCGCGTCGAAGCCCCCGACCTTCTCGCAGGCGCGGGCGAAGGAGTCGCCCGCGGCGACGAGCTCACGCAGCCGGTTCACCCGCGCCCGGCACGCCTCGCTCACCACGCTGGAGGCGACCTCGAGCGCTTCCACCAGCGGCACGCCCCGGTTGAGCAGGACCGCGAGCTGATCGTTCAACGCCGCTTCGTCCTTCAGCCCCAGCAGCGGAACGGGCTGGGGTCTTCCCGGCAGGGGCCAGGCGGCGAGAAGGAGCATCTGCTCCCGGCGCAGGTCCTCCGCGAGACGCGATTCGTCCTCGGCGCTGCGCACCCCGAACGCCTTGCCCCCCTTGGGGGTGAGGGCGCGGAAGAAGAACTGGCGCGTGAGGGAGGTCATAAGGAAGGGAAAGTGGAGATTGGAGAGTGGAAAGTGGAGAGTGGACAAGGAGCAGAGATTTCCACTCTCCACTTTCCACTGTCCACTCTCTCAAGCCAGCACACGGTGGAGCTCCTCCTCGGTGGTGAGCCCCCGGGCGGCCTTGTCGAGCCCGTCGTCCATCATGGTGCGCATGCCCTCTTTCATGGCGAGGGTTCGGATGGCGCGGGCGTCGGCGGTGGTCATGGCCAGTCGCCGGATCTCGTCGCTGACGCGCATGATCTCGTAGATGGCGACGCGTCCGGCGTACCCCGAGGCGTAACAGCGGTCGCAGCGCGAGCCGTCGGGGAGCGCGCCCCGCCCGGCGCAGGTCGAGCACACGCGGCGCATCAGGCGCTGGGCCATGACCGCCAGCAGCGACGAGGAGATGAGGTAGGGCTCGATCCCGATGTCCTGCAGGCGGCTGATGGCGCTGGGGGCGTCGTTGGTGTGGAGCGTCGCGAGCACGAGGTGCCCGGTGAGCGAGGCCTGCACCGCGAGCTGGGCCGTCTCGGCGTCGCGGATCTCGCCCACAAGGATGACATCCGGGTCCTGGCGCAGGATCGAGCGCAGCCCGGCGGCGAAGGTCACGCCCCGCTTGGGGTTCACCTGGATCTGCGCGATCCCTTCGAGGTGGTACTCGACGGGGTCCTCGATCGTCATCACATTGCGGCTGGTGCGGTCGACCTGTTCAAGGGCGGCGTAGAGGGTCGTCGTCTTGCCCGAGCCGGTGGGGCCGGTGACGAGGATCATCCCGTTGGGGCGCCCGACGAGCTCGAGGAGCTGGTCCTGCATGTCCTGCGTCATGCCCACCGCGTCGAGGTTGAGCTGGGTCTGAGACTGGTCGAGCAGGCGGAGGACGAGACGCTCGCCGAAAATGGTGGGGACGCACGAGAAGCGGATATCGATCTTGCGCGAGCCGACGCGGACGGTGGTCTGGCCGTCCTGGGGGGCGTGGCGGTTGGCGATATCCAGTTCCGCCATGACCTTGAGCCGGGAGGAGATGGCGGGCGCGAGGGAGAGGGGCGGGCTGAAGGCGTCGATGAGCATGCCGTCGACGCGGAAGCGGATGACCAGCTTCGATTCGAGGGGCTGGATGTGGATGTCGCTGGCGCGCCGGCGCAGCGCCTCGAAGAGGATCATGTTGACCAGCCGGATCACCGGCGTCTGGCGGGCGAGCTGGAGCAGGTCGGTGGCCCCGGTGAGGGAGGAGGCGGCCCGCTCGATGGCGGATTCATCCAGAGGGATGTCCTCGACGATCTCGGTGACCAGGTCCTGGCGCTGCTCGTAGCCCCGGTTGATCAGGTTGCCCACCGCGACGCGCGGCGAGAGGACCACCTCAACGGGCATCCCCAGCAGGCGCTCGACCATCGCGAAGACCGCCGGCTGCATGGGCTGCGCCGTGGCGACCTGCATCGCGTGGCCTTCGGTGCGGAGCCCGGCGATCTGGTGGCGCCGGGCGGCGGAGGCGGGCACCTGCTCGTAGAAGCGCTCGGCGGAGTCGTGCAGCTTCGGCTCGGCCTGGAACGGGATGCCGAACCGCTTGGCGAGCCCCGCAAGGGCGGTCACCTCGTCGGTCGCGCTCGTCGAGAGGAGCAGGTCCCAGGGCTCGTCCTCGGCGCCCGGCAGGTCGGACAGGCGCCGGAGCTGCTCCACCGGCGGGCGGAGCGGGCCCAGCAGCTCCGCGGTGCGGCGCCAGCCGGCGTCGTCGGCGTCCGACGGCGCGCCGCCGGTCGGCGCGGGGACGCCGGAGGGGCGACGCAGGGTTGGGTCGTGGGGCTGGGTCATGGGGAGCGGGATGCTAGAACTTCTCTGGACTTCTCGGAAAGACATTCACCGCGGAGGCGCGGAGGACGCGGAGGAAGGAACGAAGGGAACCGAGAGGCCTTGAAACTCTGGACCGCTGGCCACTGATACTCTCCGTGCCTGCGTCGTCAACTCTCGGCTGAAGGCGAACCACGGAGACACCGAGCCACGGAGGGATGAAGGGTGTGTCGGCATCTGAGCTTCCTGAACCCCTCACTCCCTGCCTTCCTCGGCGCTCTCGGCGTCTCCGCGGTG
>DOJA01000295.1:4980-5241 GCA_003511945.1 Phycisphaerales bacterium
CTCGGCGTCTCCGCGGTGAATTCCTGGCCTTTCGGCGAACCACGGAGACACCGAGCCACGGAGGGATGAAGGGTGTGTCGGCATCTGAGCTTCCTGAACCCCACTCTCCCTGCTTCCTCCGCGCTCTCGGCGTCTCTGCGGTGAATTCCTGGCCTTTCGGCGAACCACGGAGACACCGAGCCACGGAGGGATGAAGGGCGTGTCGGCATCTGAGCTTCCTGAACCCCACACTCCCTGCTTCCTCCGCGCTCTCGGCGTCTC
>DOJA01000295.1:5358-6678 GCA_003511945.1 Phycisphaerales bacterium
GCGCTCTCGGCGTCTCTGCGGTGAATTCCTGGCCTTTCGGCGAACCACGGAGACACCGAGCCACGGAGGGATGCAGCGCGTCACGGCTTCGTACTGTCCTGACCCTCACTCTCCCCGTTCTTCTCCGTGCCTCTGTGCCTCTGTGGTGAATCTGCATTATGAACTCAATCACTCCCACGCCTGCGGCGTTGGGGCGGCGCTCGAGGGCACCAGGCGCGCGTCGCCCAGCGCGTCGCCCTCGCGGATCGGGATGACCGCCGGCAGCAGCGGGGGGGTGACCCCGGAGATGTTCACCTGCTTCATCGGGCCTTCGGTCGCCAGGCGCAGGTCGAGGAAGTTCGGGTCGGTCATGATCGTCGGGGTGATGAACACAAAGATCGTGATCTTCTGCTTGTTGCGGCTGTAGGACTTGAACAGGTTGCCGATGAGCGGGATCTCGCCCAGGATCGGGATGCGGCTCTCGCTCTCGGTGTTCTGATCGAGCGTGAACCCGCCGACCACGATGGTGGAGTCCGAGGGCACCTGCACGGTGCTCTCGTAGAGCTCGCGCTGCACGGGGGGCTGCAGCCCCTGCGCCTGCGCGCTGGAGCGGTCGAAGGAGGAGAGCTCGACGCTGTAGTCAAGGTTCACATAACCCCCGGAGGAGATGCGGGGGGTGACCGTGAGGTTGGTGCCCGCGGTCGCCACGCCGCCCTGCCCGGTGGTGGTGGTGGCGGTGCCCTGCGTTGTGGTGGAGAAGGGCTCCTCTCGCTCGGAGGAGATCGAGCCCTCCTGGTTGTCGCTCACGAGGATGCGGGGGGTGGAGTTGATCCGCGCGTCGGCCTCGGTCTGCAGGGTGTTGAGGACAAAGGGCAGGTAGTCGGACTTGATGAGAGCCGAGGTCACGCCCCGGTTGCCCGCGGGCACGGTCCGCACGGCCGACGCGGCCTGCCCGGGGATCGTGGGCGTGCCCGTGCCCGGCGCGGTGAGCCCGAAGTTGGAGAAGATGAGGAACTGCCCGGCATTGATCTGAGTCTCGACGGTCCAGGTGAAGTTGTCGTTGGTGACGACGGAGACGATCTGCGCCTCGATGTAGACCTGGGGCTGGCGCTGGTCGAGGTCGCGGATGAGACGCTCGAACTCCAGGTGCTGGCGGGCGGTCGCGCGGATGATGACCTGGTTGCGGTCGATGTCGGCGACGATGCTGACCTCGTTCTCGGTGGCGGTGAGCGCGACGCCGCCTCCCTCGCCCAGCACGGTGGGCTCGGCGGCCGGGGCGCCCTCCGCGGTCGGGGCCGCCGGCGGGGGCCGGAGCGAGCTGGCGACCCCCCCCCCCCCGGG
>DOJA01000295.1:6739-8291 GCA_003511945.1 Phycisphaerales bacterium
CCCCCCCCCCCCCGGCGGCCTGCTGACGCGACCCGGGCAGGAAGTTGCCCCGGTTGCCCGTGCGCAGCTGCGATTCCTGGATGATCTGCTGGAGCACCTCCGCCACGCTCTCGGCGCTGGCGTTGTCGAGCTTGTACATCTTGATCTCGACCTTGGCGCCGATCTGCTGCTCGGTGAACTCCTTGACCAGGGCCGCGACGGTCGCGTGCTGGCGATCGTTGCCGAAGTAGACGATCGTGCCCTGCTCGGCGTCGACGGTGAACTGGCTGCCGTTGACCTCCTGCTGGGAGGCGTCGGGGGCTCCGCCCGGGCGTCCGGGGGTGAAGGCGCCCCCGCCGCCCGACACCGGGGTGGAGACCGGCCCCAGCCCCATGCGCTCGCCCGCGCGGGCGATCTCCTCCGCCACCGGCCCGGCGGCGTAGCGCTTGGCGATCAGGGGGGTGACCACATCAACCAGGCGCACATACTCCCCCAGCATCTGGGCCTCGTCCTGGGTGCCCCTGAAGATGAGCGCGTTGCCCCGGTCGGTGAGCAGGCGGGTGTCGAGGTTGGTGAGCGACCCCGCCGCGATCGCAGCCGCCCCGGGAGCGGCGGCGGCGCCGCCCGGCGCGATCCCGGCGCTCAGGCGCCCGTTCAGCGTCAGGATCCGCGTCCGCGCGAAGTCCGAGGAGACATGATCGAGCGTGAACGAGTGCAGCTTCTGGTCCGCCTGCTCGCGCAGCACGCGGTCCACGATGTCGTTGACGATCGCCAGCAGCGTCGGCGGGCCGGTGACGATCAGCACGCCCAGTTCGTCGATCGCGGTCAGGCGCACGGTCGTGGCGGCGGTGCCCAGCATGGTCGTCAGGGGCGTCTGCAGGGCCGAGGGCTTCACCAGGGGCGTGCGGATGACCCGGGTTGTTGAGAAGTCCCCCTCGGCCATCTGGGGCAGGATGTTCGCCCCCTGGCGGATCTGCCAGAAGTTGCCCAGCGGATCGAACGACAGCACGAAGCCGCGCTCTTCGACGAACTTGGCCAGCAGCGTGAGCAGGTCGCGCCCGGCGATCTCCATCGGCGCCTGGAAGACGACACGGACATTCTGGAGCGAGTCGTCGAAGAAGATGTTGATGCCCAGCTTCTCGCTCACATACTGAACGAAGGTGGTCAGCTCGACCGCCTGGCCCGGGAACGAGAGGGTGATCCGCTCATCGGCGTTGGTCAGCACCGGGGCCGCGGCGCCGGGCTGACGCGCGAGCTCGGGCGCGGGGCCGCCCTCCTGCGCGAACGCCGGCGGACCCGACATCGCCACCGCGAGCCCCGCGATGGCCGCCAGCGCTGCGCCGGGCCAGGAAGGGATTGGTCTCCGAGGCTGCTTCATTGGTTCGTTCCTCCCAAGCTCCCCCTCCGGTGCCCCGCCCCCCCGGGCAGCCCGATCGCGCCCCCGGGCTGCGGCGCACGAGCGCCCGGGACGACGGTCGTGCGTCCCTCATCGGTTATCCGCCGGGCCGCCCTGTGGAATCGGGCGGTTCCCCCCGGCAGTGGCGCCCCCTGCAATGGCGCCCCCCGGCAGTGG
>DOJA01000295.1:8402-11413 GCA_003511945.1 Phycisphaerales bacterium
GCCCCCCGGCAGTGGCGCCCCCCCGGCAATGGCGCTCCCCGCCAATCGGCCCGCGCCGATCGACCCGGGTCCCCGCCGCGGCGCGTACACTCGCGCTCGTGCGGGTGGTCAGTCTTCTGCCCTCGGCGACGGAGTCGCTCTGGCTGATCGGGGGCGCGGGATACCTCGTCGGGCGGTCGCACGAGTGCGACTTCCCGCCGGCCATCACCGACCGTCCCGTTCTGACATCCCAACTCGCCGACCCCGGCGCGGACCCGCTGACGATCGATCGCCAGGTGTCGTCCGCCCTCGCCGAGGGGCGCAGTCTCTACCGGCTCGATACCCCGCGGCTGCGGGCCCTCGCGCCGGATGTCGTGCTGACGCAGGATCTTTGCGAAGTCTGCTCGATCGACCTGGAGGCCGTCCGGGCGGTGGCCCGCGAGATGGATCCTGTGCCGCGGATCGTGTCGTTGAACCCGAGTTCGTTCGAGGATGTGCTGGACGACCTGGTGCGGATCGGCGACGCGGTGGGGCGGGAGCGGGGCGCGCGGGACGCGCTCGTCGCGCTGCGCGAGCGGTTCTTCCGCGCGTCGGACTTCGTGAACTCGTTCGCGTCCGGGCCTCGGGTGCTGTTCCTGGAGTGGACCGACCCACCGTTCGTCGGGGGCCACTGGACGCCCCAGCTCATCGAACGCGCCGGCGGCACGCACCCGCTCAACCCGACCGTGGCGCTCCCCGGCGCGGGCGCGGGGGCCGGGGGTCAGATGGCCCACCGCGTGGCCGGCAAGAGCGTGCGTGTGAGCGTCGAGCAGATCGTCAAAGCGGCGCCCGACGCGGTCATCGTCTGCCCCTGCGGCGTGGCGCTCGACGCGATGGAGCCGCACATCGACGCGCTGGAGCGCCAGCCCTGGTGGCGCCGCCTGCCGGCGGTCCGCGCCGGGCGGGTGGCGCTGGTCGATGGCAGCCAGATGTTCAATCGGCCCGGGCCGCGACTGGTCGACGCCTACGAGTGGCTGGTCGGCTGGCTGAACGACCGTCCGGAGGTGATCCCCCCCGGGTTCCCGTGGCGGGTGCTGAGCACGACGAGCCGCTAAGACCGCAGCGAGACAGGTTCACCGCGGAGGCGCGGAGGTATGGAGTGATCCAAAGAGCCAAAGAGCCAAAGAGCCAAAGAGCCAAAGAGCCAGATTTCCAGACCCCTTGATCCCGGCCTTCCTCCGTGGCTCCGCCCCTCCGTGGTGAACTCTTCTTCCGCGCCGAATCGCGAGACGCAGAAAAGGCCGCGAGCCCCGGGGGTGTCCCGGGGCCCGTGGTTCGGTCGAGCGTCGCGCTAAGCCGAGTTCTGTCCGGGGCGTTCCGATCCTTGCGGAGCTGAGCGCCCGTGGGCGGCCATTTCTCTCGCCGCGCCGTTGCCGACGCGGTCCTCAGCGGCCTACCCGCCCCCTTCCCGCCGGACCAGCGGTCCCGCCTCGCGACGGACGGGGGCTGCGTGGCCTTGCACGCGGTGGATGTAGCCGTGCCCCGGCTGTCGCCAGCCGAGCGGTGCGCTCTTACCGCACCCTTTCACCCTTGCCTGATCCCGTTCCGCCCCGAACAAGCGGCGACGCGGGCCATCGGCGGTTTGCTTTCTGTTGCCATGTCCTCTTGGTACCCGTGACCGATCCGGGCGGGTGGGCGTTACCCACCACCGTGTCCTGTCGTGCTCGGACTTTCCTCCCGGGCGCCCGCTCCCGGGGTGAGCCGAGGTCGGTGCCCGAGCGGCCGCCTTGCGACGCTCGTGCGGGATCCTATGCCGCCCGCGCCCCACGGGTTCATCCTCCGCTCCCTCGGATGCGGGCGCGATTATCATCCCGCACCGCATGGCCGGCTCGAATGGCAACCCGCGCTCGGGCGTCCGCACACTCGCGTGGCTGCGTCCGGCGCAGGGCCCGCTCGTGCGCGCCATCGCGGCCCGCGCGGGGCTGACTATCGAGACCGTGGGCGGGCCATCCACCGCCGGGAGAGGGGGAGCGGCCCACGGCGCTGAGGGCTTCGAGGGTGGCGGCGAGTGGTTCTCGGATCTCCGCCAGGCGCTGACCGCCTGCGACGCCGAGCTGGTCCTGCTGGCGGCCCCGCTCACCGCCGGGAGCGTGGGCGAACCCGCCGACGAGGAACGCGGGCTGCTCGCCCTGCTCCGTTCCAAGGAATGGACCGTCGTCACGCTCGAGCCGCTGCCCGGGGCGGCGGCGCGGGCGCCGGTGGATGCAACATCGGCTTCGGGCCTGCCGGTGATCGTGCCCCTGCTGCGCGACGCCCCGGCGCTGCGGGCGGCGCGTGAGGCGCTGGAGAACTTCGGGCCGGCGCGCACGCTGACCGTTTCCATGCGCACCGGGCCGGGCGCCGGCTCGCTCGCGGCGCGGCTGTTCGACGCCGCCCTGCTCGTTCACACGCTGCTGGGCGAGCCCGACGCCATCGACGCCAGCGTGGTGACCCCCGTCGCGGCTTCGGGCGTTCACGAGGCGCCGCCCGCTTCGATCGACGGGCTGCACGGGGATCTGACCGCGAACATCCGCTTTGCCGGCGCGCGGGCGGCGTCGTTCTCTCTCTCCGACCGGGGCGGGCGCTGGTTCCGCGGGCTCACGCTCATCGGCGAGGGCGGCTGCCTGCGGCTGGACGAGTCGGGCTTCGACCTGCTCAGCCCGACGGGCGGGATCGTCGACTCCACGCGGCTCGATGCTCCCGCACCGCTGAAGTCCGACGAGCCGGGAGTGGACCCCGGCGCAGCGTCCGCGTTCGCCGAGGCGATCCGGCGCGCCCTCGACCCCCGGGCGAGTGTCGCGCCGCCCGTGGACCTTGCCGCGGTGCTGTCGATCGCGGAGGCCGCGCTGCTCAGCGCGCGCACCGGGCAGGGCGAGAGCCCGGCGACGATTCTGCGCATGGCGCGGTCGGCGTGAGGGGTGCCCCGCTCAACCTCAACCGTCCCAGTCTCCGCGGTGCGGCGCATCCCGGCCCGCAGGGCCGAGGTCCGTAGCCACGGGTGGAGTCCGCCGAAG
>DOJA01000295.1:11480-11789 GCA_003511945.1 Phycisphaerales bacterium
CGACCGACTTTCCGCCGCCCCGGTGGGGCGGTGGACTCGCGCGTGACTGCGCACCACGGGTTCCGATCGCCCCCCGGGGGGGGGGCAATCTTCACCCGTGGCAAGTGTCCTGGGCCCTTCGGGCCGGGATGAGGGCGCGCTGTCCGACGGGCGCCCCCCGGGCAGGGCGAGAGCCCGGCGACGATTCTGCGCATGGCGCGGTCGGCGTGAGGGGCGCGCCGCTCAACCTCAACCGTCCCAGTCTCCGCGGTGCGGCGCACCCCGGCCCGCAGGGCCGCGGCCCGTCGCCACGGGTGGAGTCCGCCGAAG
>DOJA01000295.1:11949-13909 GCA_003511945.1 Phycisphaerales bacterium
ACCACGGGTTCCGATCGCCCCCCGGGGGGGGGCGATCTCCACCCGTGGCAAGTGTCCTGGGCCCTTCGGGCCGGGATGAGGGCGCCCCGCCTGGACCGGCGCTGCGACTCTTCTCAACTCGCGCACCGCACGCTCGGGCGAATTGCCCTACTGGCGCTTGCCCTTGCCCTTGCGGTCGCCCCGGAAGTTCTGCTTGCGCTGGTCGCGCGAGCGGCTGCGCTGGGCGCGCTTGTCGGCGCCGGTCCGGCCGTCGGGCGTGTCGAGTTCGCCGATCGTCAGTCGCTCGGCCAGGCGCTTCTCCTTGCCCACATTGCGCGCGCCGGTGTCGCTGATGACCAGTTCCATCTGGCGCCGGGCGAGGTCGATCTCCGCAATCTGGATGGTCACGCGGTCGCCGATGTTGTACGAGCGCCCCGACGCCGGGTCGATGAGCGCGCCGCTGGCGCGGTCGAGCGTCCAGCGCGGGTTGCGGTTGGTCTTGCCCTCCTTGTTCGCGGGCAGGGGCAGGTCGCTCGTCTTGCACATGCCCTCGGCGAGGTACTTGTCCAGCCGGACGAAGACGCCGCTCGCGGTGACGCCCGTGACGATGCCCGGGAACTCGTCGCCGATGTGCTTCTCCAGCAGCTGGAGGACGAGGAACTGGCGCAGCTCGCGCTCGGCCCCGCTGGCGTTCTCCTCGCGGATGTTGCACAGCGAGCCGACCTGCGTGAGGGCCGCCTCGTCGGGGCACTCGGGGCTCTCGCGCAGCCGACGCCCCAGCGCGAGCGCGGCGTGGTCGTCGCGGGGCGGGTTGTGCCCGTTCTGGGTGAACTGGAGGAACTTCGCCAGCGCGCGGTGGACGGTGAGGTCCGGGTAGCGCCGGATGGGGCTTGTGAAGTGCGCGTACGCGCTGCTGGCCAGGGCGAAGTGGCCGACGAGCGCGGGGGAGTATTCCGCGCGGGTCAGCGTGCGCAGCACCGCCAGGTGGACCGCGGGGGCCGCGGGGGTGCCGGCGGTGGCGTCGAGCAGCGCCTGGAGCTCCTCGCGCGTCGGGCTCTTGGGGATGCGGTAGCCGGCGACCTTCACGAAGTCGCGGAGCTGCTCCATGTTCCCGGGGACGGGCTCGGGGTGCGTGCGCCGGAGCAGGGGCACGCGGAGGTCTTCAAACAGGCGCGCGACCGCCTCGTTCGCCTCCACCATGAACATCTCGATCAGCGTGTGGGTGTAGGCGTTGTCCTCGGGCACCGCGTCGATCACCCGCCCGTCCGCGTCGTACACCAGCTCCACATCGGGCAGCTCCAGGTGGATCATCCCGGCGCGCCGCCGGCGCTCGCGGATCGCGCGGCTCAGCGTGTCCATCTGCGCCAGCGCCTCCCGGAGCTCGGGCGTGTAGCGCGGCTCGGTGCGGGCGTGGATCGACGCCTCCTTGTCGCTCTTCCCGTCGATCAGCGCCTGCGCTTCGAGGTAGGTCAGGCGCTTGCGCGACTGGATCAGCGACTGCGCGAAGCGCGTGCCACGCACCCCTCCCCGCTCGTCGTAGTCGATCCACGCGCTCTTGGCGTAGCGCGGCACGCCCTCCTGCAGCGAGCAGATCCCGTTGGACAGCAGCTCGGGCAGCATCGGGATCACCAGCCGGGGCAGGTAGACGCTGTTGCAGCGGTCGGCGGACTCCTCGTCCAGGGGCGAGCCCGGCTCGATGAAGTGCGCGACATCCGCGATGTGGACCCCCAGGCGCCAGCCGCGCGGGGTGCGCTCGATGCTGATGGCGTCGTCGTAGTCCTTGGCGTCGGGGGGGTCGATGGTGATGATGAAGTCGGAGCGGATGTCCAGCCGGGCTTGCGCGTCGAGCGGTTTGCCCCGTTCGAGCAGGTCGCGCATCTCCTCCTCGTAGCGCGCGGACGCCTGGCGGGCCTGCTCGACGCACTCATCGGGGAACTCACCCGGCAGGTCGAAGGCCTCGATGACCGCCTGGGTCTCGACG
>DOJA01000295.1:13975-14451 GCA_003511945.1 Phycisphaerales bacterium
CGCCTGGGTCTCGACGGTCGGCTCGCCCGAGGCCCCGAGCACGCGGGTGATGACCGCCTCGCCCAGCGTGCCGCCCTCGGGGTAGTGCAGCACCTCGAAGACGACCTTGTCGCCGCTCCGGGCGTTCTTGGAGTCGGCGTCGCGGGCCACCAGCGGGTCGGTGAGGGTCTTGCCGTCGGGGAAGATGAGCCACTGGCCCCCGGTCTTCTTCAGTTCACCGGAGTAGACGGCCCGCTTGCGCTCGATGATCTCGACGATGTCCCCGATGTAGGGGCTCTGGCCCTCGCCCGTGCGCCGGGGGGAGTGGACGACCTTGGCGCGGACGGTGTCGCCGCTGACGGCGTTCATGGTGTTCTGCGCCGGCACGAACAGGTCCCCGTGCGCGATGGGGTCGCGGGGGATGATGAAGCCGAAGCCCTTGGGGTTGCGCCGGAACGAGCCGACCAGTTCGTTCCCGATCGGCGGGGGGGGGGGGG
>DOJA01000295.1:14546-15032 GCA_003511945.1 Phycisphaerales bacterium
AGGCGGACGAGCTGGTCGTCGCCCCAGACCACCTGGCCGGCGGCGGCCAGTTCCTTGATCGCCTCGACGAACGCCTGGAAGTCCTCCTTGGGCACGCCCAGGTCAGAGGCCAGCACGCGCGCCTCGGCGGGGGAGTAACTGGAGTGCGCCAGGTGCGAGACGAGGCGCTTCTTGTAGCGGGAGGAAGTCACGGTGGATCCTTGGATCGGAGAGTGGAGCGACGCCGGGCGAGCCGAGCGCGCGCGATCGCCGGGCGGGGGGCGGACGAACGACCGCCCCGGACGGGCGGTACCGGGGGGCCGGCCCCCCGGGGCCGGTCGTCAGGGTACTGGGACGGGGTGAAGGAGGCGCTCAGGCCTCGATGGGCTCGGGCACGGCGCCGTCGAGGAAGCACGAGAGCTTGCGCGAGCGGACGGGGTGCTGGAGTTTGCGGATGGCCTTGGCCTCGACCTGGCGGACGCGCTCGCGGGTGACCTTGAAGATGCG
>DOJA01000295.1:15268-15404 GCA_003511945.1 Phycisphaerales bacterium
GGGCGGTCGAGGGAGATGGGGTGGCGGGAGATCTTCATGACGCGCCGGGTTTCCTGGACGCTCATGCCCGCGCCCTCGGCCAGCTCCTCGATGGTGGGCTCGTGGCCCAGGCGCTGGAGCAGCATCTTCTGGATGT
>DOJA01000028.1:0-187 GCA_003511945.1 Phycisphaerales bacterium
ATCGGGCAAACCGGCCCCACAGCCCCGGACCACACGACCCCCCCCCCACACAACAGTCCCGTCCGCCTCAGCCGGCGGCCCCGGCCGCCTTCTTGGCTTCCATGATGTACGAGACCGCCTCGCCGACCGTCTTGATCTGCTCCGCCTTGTCGTCCGGGATCGAAGTCTCGAACTCGTCCTCGAACTC
>DOJA01000028.1:345-5880 GCA_003511945.1 Phycisphaerales bacterium
TCGAACTCGTCCTCGAACTCCATGACCAGCTCGACCGTGTCGAGACTGTCGGCGTTCAGGTCGTTCACGAAGCTCGTGGCCCGGGTGATCTCGTTCTTCTCGACGCCCATCTGCTCAGCGACGATATCGATCACCTTGGCTTCGATTTCCTTCTCGGTCACGGCTCGTTCTCCAGGGCACCCGCGTCACCGGTGCGGGTCCGACCGCACGAACGGGGCTTCAAACCCTCAATATACCCGCCTCGATCCCCGCCCGCCATCGCCGGTCCCGCGGGAAACCGAACAAAGACCGATCGGAATCCGGCGAGAAGCACGCAGCAAAATCCACCAACGGCTCTGAGCGACAGGGGTATTCGCCCGCAGCAACTCCCAGCGTCCGTGCGCCGAACGACCCTTGAAGAGAGGGAGCACGCCGGGTCCCGGCGTCCCACCTCCCAAGGCGGGCGATCCACTCGCCCGCCGCTCTACCCCTTCTCAACTCGCCCGCCGAGGCGGGCGAAGACCCTCAGCACATCGTCAGACCCCCGTCGACGCAGATCACCTGCCCGGTCAGGAACCCCGCATCGTCGGAGGAGACATACGACACCGCCGCCGCGATGTCCTGGGGCGTGCCCAGGCGCTTGAGCGCCATGCCCATCAGCACGCGGTCGCGCACCTCGCCCGGGAGGTCCTTGGTCATGTCGGTCTCGATGAACCCCGGGGCCACGACATTGGCGGTCACGCCCTTGCCCCCCAGCTCGCGGGCCAGGGACTTGGTCAGCCCGATGAGCCCCGCCTTCGCCGCCGCGTAGTTCGCCTGCCCCGCGTTGCCCACCACGCCCGATGTCGACGCGATGTTCACAATCCTCCCGAACCGCCCCTTCATCATCGCCCGCGCCGCCGCCCGGCACGCAACAAACGCCGACTTCAGGTTCACCCGCAGCACCTCGTCGAACTCCTCGTCGCTCATCCGCAGCACAAGGTTGTCGCGTGTGATGCCCGCGTTGTTCACCAGGATGTCCAGGCGCCCGCGCTCCTGGGCGATCTTCTCCACCGCGCCCTGCCACGCGCCGCTGTCGCCGACATCGACCGCGCAGACCGCCGACGCCCCTCCCGCGTCGTCGATCAGCGCCTTCACCTCCGACAGCGGGCCCGCCGAGCGGCTCACCAGCACAACGAACCGCCCGTCGCGCGCCAGGCGCAGCGCGATCTCTCTTCCAATCCCGCGGCTTGCGCCGGTCACCACCGCTACCCGCTGTTCATTCGTCATCGACTTCATGCCTCCCGGCGCGGACCGTGACCCTCCGAGCCCCGCACAAAAGAATCTCTCCTCCCCGGTGGGACGGGCGGCCCGCCCGTCACTTCTGGCCCTGCGGAGACACTCCGTGAGCGGCGCTGCGCCCATCCCCGGGATTGAACCCGCCGCGCCCGCGGCCCATGCTCTCAGAAGTTCGGCGGGCGCCCGAGCGGGCCGTCACCCCCGCCGATCGGCGCGGCGGGCTCCTCGGGCTCCGGCTGCGCCGCCGGAGCGGGGGGCGGCGGCGGCGCCACCACCTCCGGCGGCTTCCGCGCGTTCATCGCCGACCCGTCCAGCGCCTTGGCGTTCGCGCCGAGCACCGTCTCGATGCCCATGGCTGAAAACGACCACTGGCCGCCCGCGCCGGTCCCCTCCCACCCCGAGAGGAACGCGCCGAACTCGTCCTCGAGTCCGAGCCCGACCTGAACCATCCCCGCCGAGGGCTCCGCCACCACGCACACCCGCACCACGCGGATCGCGTCCGTCAGCCGGCGCCACTCCCCGTCGCTCACCAGCGCCGCGAGGACGGCGCGGTCGCGCTCACCCAGCATGGCGCCGAATCCCGCGTGGTCCCCCCCCGCGAGGGCCGAGGCGAACGCCGCGATCGCGTTCGTCGCTTCCTGGCTCGAGGGCAACCGCTCCTCAGGGAACTGCACCTTGGAGTGAAGCTTGACGCCCGCGAGCGACGCCGCCGGCGCCGGGGGCGGCGCGGGCGTCCGGGGCGCCGAGCCCCCCGGGGCGCTCGACGCGGCGTTCTGCCCGGTCGGCGTCGAGTCCCCGCATCCGGCCAGCGACAACATCGCGACCAGCACGCCGCCCACGACGCGCGACGCCCGATCAATCCGCTCAGCCCGGCTCGTCATGGCTCACCACCTTCGTGTCCCGACTGATCCGACGCATCAGCCCCGACAGCACCTTGCCGGGAGCCGTCTCATGGAACGGTAGGCCCGCGAAACGCTCCGCCAGCCACGCCGCGCAGTCGCTCCATCGTACGGGGCTCGTCAGCTGCTCGCCCAGCCGGTCGCGGATGCTCCGCGGGTCGGCATCATGGGGGCGCCCGGTGACATTGGACAGCACCGGGCAGGCGGGCGCCTTGACCTCCGTTTCGCGCAGCGCCGCCGCCAGCCGCTCCTTGGCCGGGGCCATCAGGGGGGAATGGAACGCGCCCGCCACCGCCAGGCGGCTGGCCCGCAGGCCCATCCCGCCCGCGGCCTCGACCGCCCGGTCGCACGCGCCGCTCGACCCGCTCAGGACCACCTGCCCGGGCGCGTTGAAGTTCGCCGCCACCAGCACCTCCGCCCCCGCGGCTCGTTCGCACACCTCCCGGGCCTGATGCTCCTCGGCTCCGATCAGCGCCACCATCCCGCTCGGCGTGGCGCGAGCCGCCTCCTGCATCGCCCGCCCCCGCAGCGCCACCAGCCGGAGCCCGTCCTCGAACGAGATCGAGCCCGCCAGGTGCAGCGCCGTGTACTCCCCCAGACTCAGCCCGGCCGCCGCCGCGGGGATCCACCCGGACCCGAAGAGCGCCCGCGCACTGGCCACGCCCGCGACGAAGAGCGCCGGCTGGGAGACATCCGTCCGGTTCAGTACCTCTTCCGGTCCTTCCCAGCACAGGCGGCTCAGGGGCCGGTCGACCGCCTCCCCCAGCACCGCGTCGCCCAGCGCGAAGACCCGCGCCGCCTCGGGCGACGCCTCCGCCCACCGCCGCCCCATCCCCACCGCCTGCGCGCCCTGCCCCGGGCACAGCACCACGATCCGTTCGCTCATGGATTCGTCCCCTCGGCGCGGCGCCCCCTGGCGCACGCCGCGCTCACAGCTGCCACAGCGACGAGCCCCAGGTCAGCCCGGCGCCGAACGCCAGGAACATCACCCGCTGCCCCTCGCGCACCCGTCCGGCCCGACGGATCTCGTCGAACAGCAGCGGGGCCGACGCCGCCACCGTGTTCCCGAGCCGCTCGATATTGATGGGCAGTCGCGCGGGGTCAAGCCCGAACCGCTCCCGCGCCGACTCCAGGATCCGAGTATTGGCCTGGTGGCACACATAGTGGTCCACCTCCTCCGCCGCGAGCCCCGCGAGCGACAGGGTCTCCTCGATCACCTCGGGGAACTTCTGCACCGCGAACTTGAAGACCGCCTGCCCGTTCATGTGGAGCAGGCCGAGCATCCGGTCGGTGGGGTTCTGCTGCTCGGGGTACTGATCGTCGCGCAGCGGGATGAACAGGTGGCAGGCCCGCCCCCCGTCGGTGTGCATGGCCTGCGCCACCAGCCCCAGGCGCGGGTCGGGGTCGGCCCGGATGATGACCGCCGCCGCCCCGTCCCCGAACAGGATGGCGCCGTTGCGTCCGTGGGTCGAGAACTCGATGAACCGCGTGATCGTGTCCGCCCCGATGACCGCGACGGTCCGCGCCATCCCGGTCTTCACCAGCGCGTGCGCGTAGTTCAGCGCGAACACGAAGCCGCAGCACGCGCCGTTGAGATCGACCGCGCCGACCGACCCGCACCCGACCTCGTGGGCGACCACGCACCCCACCGAGGGCGTGGGCATGTCGCCCGTCATCGTCGCCACCACGATGTGATCGAGGTCCGTCGGGGCCAGCCCCGCGTTCTCGAGCGCCGCGCGCAGGGCCGCGCTGGCGAGCGCCGCCGTCGATTCCCCGATGTCCTGGCGGTAGACATGGCGCTGGCGGATGCCCGTCCGCTGGACGATCCACTCGTCCGAGGTGTCCATGATCTTCTCAAGGTCCGCGTTGGTCATGACGCGGTGGGGCAGCGCCGACCCGGAGCCCAGGATGCGCACCCCCCCCCCGCACCCGCCCACAGCCGCGGCTCCGACGCGGGCGCTCATGCGTGCTCGATCCGCTCGTGCTCGACCACGCCCTCCAGCTGCGCCAGGCGCGCCACGATCGCGCTGTTCACGCCCGCCTTCACATAGTCCCGCGCGTTGCGGATCGCGTTGCGGATCGTCCGCGCCTCGCTCGACCCGTGGCAGATCATGCACACCCCGTTCACCCCCAGCAGCGGCGCGCCCCCGTACTCGTGGTAGTCGTTCTTGGCGAACAGCGACCGCATCACCGGCTCCAGCGCCATCCCCAGGTCCGGGTCCTTCAGCATGATCTCGTGCGCGATCGCCTTGAACAGACTCCGCGCCAGCCCCTCCGCCAGCTTCAGCATCGTGTTCCCGACGAACCCGTCGGTGATCACCACATCCGCGCCGCCCTCGAAGAGCTCCCGCCCCTCGATGTACCCGGTGTAGTTCAGCCCGGGCGTCGACTTCAGCAGCTCGCGGACCTCACGGACGAACGCCGTCCCCTTCCCCTCCTCCGCGCCGATGTTCATCTGCGCCACCCGCGGCCGCTCGATCCCCAGCACCCGCTGCGCGAAGACCTCCGCCATGAGCCCGTACTGCGCCAGGTGCATGGCCCGCGGCTCGGGGTTCGCCCCCACATCGCACACCACCACCGGCCCGTGAAAAGTCGGGATCGTGCACGCGATCCCCGGCCTGTGCGCGCCGGGCAGGCGTTTCATGTGCATCGTCGCCGCCGACACGCACGCGCCCGTGTTCCCCGCGGAGATCACCACATCCACCGGGTCCGGCGTCTTCCGCGCCGACCCCAGGATCGCCATCTTCACGATCGACGAGTCCGGCTTGGCCCGCACCGCCTCGACCGGCGAGTCCTCCATCCCGATCACCGACTCGGCATGCACGATCGACAGCCGGTCGTCCCGCACGCCCCGTTCTCGGATGATGTCCTCGATCACACCCCGGTCGCCGACCAGCACCAGCCGGTCCGTCGGGGCGATCAGAGCCAGGGCCTCCAGACATCCCTTGACGATCGCGTCAGGGGCGTGATCTCCCCCCATCGCATCGACAGCGATTCGCATGCCCGGGCCGTCCTTGTCTGCTCAGTCGCGCTTCGGACCGATCCCCAGCTTCGGAACGCTGATGACCAGCCCCGGCCGGACAAACCCCGACTCGGCGCAGGCCCTGTGGTGCTGCTTGGTCTGGCCGCTGAGCGGGCAGGTCGTGCTGGTCTTGGCCTTGAGGGCCTGATGAGCCCGCCGGCGCCGGGTCCTTCCGCTGGTGACGCGATGTGTAGGAATCATGGTCCGATCCTCGTTCGCACGCCCAACCGGGCCATGTCGAGCCGGGAAGAGTACCGAGCCGCCCCCCCCCAGTCAAAGCCCGGATGGCGGGGGTGTCGGGTGTCCGGTGTCGGGTGTCGGGTGTCGGGTATCGGGTGTCGGGTGTCCGGTGTCGGG
>DOJA01000003.1 GCA_003511945.1 Phycisphaerales bacterium
GGGGTCGGGGCGGGCGCCGAGTGCGGAGGAGGTGCTGGGCGTCATCAAGGAGCTGAACCCTCGCCTGTTCGAGCGCCTCGAGCGCGTCCGGGCCGCGGATGAGGAAGCATTCAACGGGATGCTCCGCGAGGCCTCCGAACGAGTGCACCAGTTCGTGCGCGAGCGGCGGGAGAACCCGGACCTGTTCCAGTCGCGCGTGCAGGCGATGCGCCTCGAGCGTCAGGCGGGGGAGCAGGCCCGGCGGGCGCACGCGGCGGCGGAGAGCGACCGGCCCGGCGCCGAAGCGGAGCTGCGCGCGACCGTCTCCCGCCTGTTCGACCAGCGAGCGAAGGTGCAGGCGAGCGAGATCGAGCGACTGGGCACCCGGCTGGACGACGCGCGGAAGCGCTTCGAGGTGATGGTCGGGAACCGTGAGCGGTTCATCGAGCAGCACACGAAGGAACTGATGGACCGGGCGGCCCGAGGCGCGGAGCCCGAGGAGCCCGACGGGAGCACCCCCCGGCCCGGAGACGGCTCGCCGCCGCGCTGAGCCGACCGAACAGACCCCCTCGCGCCCGCGCGTACACTGGCCCGCGATGAGCCAGCCGCTCGGAGGCATCTCGAGCATCCCGGACCGCTCCGGACTGCTGACGGAGCAGCGGAACGAGAAGTCCGTCGCGCTGGACTCGATGAGTGTCGCCGACATCCTGCGCCTGATGAACGAGGAGGACGCTTCGGTCGCGGGCGCGGTGCGTCGCGCGCTGCCCGAGGTCGCCTCGTTCGTCGAAGCGGCGATCCCCCGTCTGCGCGCGGGCGGGCGCCTGATCTACATCGGCGCCGGGACCAGCGGGCGCCTGGGGGTGCTGGACGCCAGCGAGTGCCCGCCGACCTTCTGCACCGAGCCGCGCCAGGTTGTGGGGATCATCGCGGGGGGCGACGGCGCGCTGCGCCGCTCCAGCGAGGGCGCCGAGGACGACCCGCGCGGGGCCGAGGGCGCGCTCACGGAACTCGGCGTGGGCCCCGGCGACGCGGTGCTGGGCGTGGCGGCCGGGGGCACCACCCCCTTCGTGCTGGGCGGGCTCTCGACCGCCCATGAGCGCGGGGCGGTGACGGGTCTGCTTTCCTGCGCACCGGGGCCGGCGCCCGCGTTCCTTCGGCACCACATCCTGGTGGAGACCGGCGCCGAGGTGCTGACGGGTTCAACCCGCCTCAAGGCGGGCACCGCGACCAAGATGGTGCTCAACATGATCTCGACCAGCGCCTTCGTTCGCCTGGGAAAGTGCTACGAGAACCTGATGATCGACCTCCGCGCCAGCAACGCCAAACTGCGCGACCGGGCGGTGCGGATCGTCGGCGCCCTGTGCGGCCTTTCCCGTGAGGAGGGCGCGGAGTTGATCGACCGCGCCCGCGGCTCAGTCAAGCACGCGGTGCTCATGGCCCGCGCCGGGTGCTCCTACGAGGACGCCGACCGGCGATTGGCGCGCTCACGCGGGGAGCTCCGCGAGGGGCTCCGGGGGGGGCTCCGCGCGACGCCCGAGGGCGCCGACGGGGCTTGAAGAGCCGCGGCGCTGAGCCGCTACTTCACATCCTTGCCTTCCACCACATCGGTGATCGGCGGGGCGGCGTGCGACGCCATCTGGCCCGAGCGCAGGCGACGGGTGTAGTCCTTGTACGACCGCATGGCCTGCGCCCCGAAGATCAGCATGATCGGGATGTTCGCAAAGAGCATCACGCCCGTGCCCAGCGCGGTGAAGGCGTCGAGCTCCTGGTCGGTCTTGATGAACGGGAGCGTGGATGCAAAGACGAAGAAGCAGTAGAGCACCTTGTAGGGCATCACCGACTTCTTGCCCAGCATGAAGATCATGCCCTGCTCGCCGTAGTAGTACCAGGAGATGATCGTCGAGACGGCGAAGAGCCAGCAGGCGGCCGTGACGATCCACATGCCCATGCCCGGCTGCACGCGGTCGAAGGCGTAGCCCGTCAGCGCCGCCCCGGTGAGGTTCATGTGGAGCCCCGGTCCGGCGACTTCAGGCGCCGTCGGGGACGCGTGGGGGGTCCAGTTGATCCGCAGCGCGTCGCCCTCCTCGACGATCGTCCCGTTCACCTTGTGGAGGTCGCGCCCCGTGTCCTCGTCCAGGGCGCCCTTGACCAGCAGGAACACCTCGTCGTTGGCGCGCCACACCTGGCTGACCTTCGCCTCCGCGGCGTCCTTGGCGGGCACGCCGACCGTCAGCGGCACCCATGTCCCGGGGGTCGGCCCCGCCGCCATGACGGGGGTGTTCTCGAACACCGCCGCCGGTTCGCGGTTCCAGGCGCCGCTGGAGAGAACCACCAGCGCCGTCAGGGTGCAGACGACGATGGTGTCGATGAAGGGCTCGAGCCCCGCGACAATTCCCTCACGCGCGGGCTCGTCGGTCTTGGCCGCCGAGTGCGCGATGGGCGAGGATCCCTGGCCCGCTTCGTTCGAGAAGAGCGCCCGCTTCATGCCCCAGAGGAAGGCGTAGCCGAAGGTGCCCCCGAGGAACGCGCCGGCGGGGGCGGCGGACTCCCCGCCCAGGAACGGCGGCAGCGCCGAGACCACGATCAGCCGGAGCATCGCGGGGACCTCCCCGATGTTCATCGCCAGCACATAGAACGCCCCCAGCAGGTACAGCACGCACATGAAGGGCACGAGCCGTCCGGTCACCGCGCCGATCCGCTTGATGCCCCCGATGATGACCAGCCCGACCAGGACCGTGATGACGATGCCCACCGCCGGCTCCGGGACGGAGGGGAAGTAGGTCTTGGTGATCTTGGCCACATTCCAGGCCTGGAACATGTTCCCGCCCGTGAGCGTGGAGATGATGAGCGTGATGCAGAAGATCCACCCCACCGCCTTGCCGACCCCGCCCAGGCCCCACTTCTCGAAGCCCCGCGCCGCGACCCACATCGGACCGCCGTGGGGGTTCTCGGGGTCGCTGGTGTTGCGGTAGAGCATGGAGAGGGTGACCTCTGTGCTCTTGATCATCATCCCGACCGCCGCGACCACCCACATCCAGAACACCGCGCCCGGCCCGCCCAGCGAGACCGCGACCGCGACGCCCGCGATGTTCCCCAGCCCGACCGTGCCCGAGAGCGCTGTCGAGAGGGCCTGGAAGTGGTTGATGGCGCCGGGGTCGTGCTTGTCGTCGTACTTCCCGCGGATGACCTGCACGCCGTGCGTCAGCGCGTGGTACTGGCCGAAACCGCTCCAGACGGTGAACAGCACGCCCACCGCGAGCACGATGTACAGGACGATGTCGTGCCAGAGCACGCCGTTCACGACATTCAGGGCGTCCATGACTGCTTGCATCGGGGGTGCTCCAGGGGACTGTCAGAGCGGGTTCGGCATCCGGTCGTGCTATCATGCCGGTTTGGGATGATCTTCGCAATCGTCCCGAACAGAGGCCCACCCCCATCCCGGAACTCCCGACGCTCAGATGCGACGCGCTTCGATCGACGAAACCCTGACCCGACACTCGATCGACGGCTTCGAGTTCCCCCTGGGCGTCCACCCCGTGGAGCCCATGAAGCCCGTCCCGGGGTACACCGTGCAGTTCGAGGCCGCCGACGGGGGCGGGACCGGTCCGGACATCGGCTACGGGGCCGCCTTCGAGGACTGGGAGGAGTGGCCCGACCGTTTCGTCTACGACATCCTCGTGAGCGCCTCGCGGGTGCGTTCGTTGTGCCGGGTGCTCTTTGCGATGCTGCCCGGGCGGGTGTTCCCGATCCTGGATCACCTGGGCCACGACGCCTACCGCGACATCGACCCCTACCTCGCCTATGCCCCCGTGGGCATCGAGAAGTTCTACGAGGGCGTGGGCGACGCGGGGGACTGGCTGTTCGAGGACGGGATGGTCGGCTTCGGGGCCATGTCGCTGGACCCCTTCTTCTATGTGTTTGTGGACGAGCACAAGGTGGTGACCGTCCGGGTCGAGGCGGGCATGAAGGACCGGCTCGAGCGGGCGTTGGGCTCGTTCGACCTGGCTCCCGTGGAGGAGATCAAGGCCGCCGACGCGGCCGAGCACGAGCACCGCACCGTGCTGCCCGCGCCCGAGCAGAAGCCCGAGGCGCCGACCTCCGACGAGCTCATCGAGCGGCTCCGCGACCTGTGGGAACTGCAACTGAACATCGACCCGGCGACAAACCTCGACCACGAAGGGCACGAGCTGGGGATCACGCCCTGGCAGTGCGTGGCCCGGTGCTCGGACGACGAGGCGGAGTCGGATGTCTACGCCGAGGTGGTCCTGACCGCGGGGAACCTGCAGAACGCCGAGCGTCTGGCGGCCAAGGCGGCGGCGGAGGCCTCCGGCCCCAAGCGCGAGTGGGACTCCATCGACATCATCCGCGCTGACCGGGTTCCGCCCGAACAGGTCCGCGAGTGGCTGGGGCGCGACCCCGGCGACGCCACCCGGGCCGAGGGTGTGCTCGATGTCCGCTGGCTGAGCGACGAGATGGACGCGCCCGGCGTTCCGGGCGAGTGACGCCCCCCCCCCCCCCCGCGAAACGCCCCGGCTCAGTCGTCCTGCGGCTTCTGATAAACCATCGTGACGCGGTTGCCGCGGTCGTTGTACTCGACCTGCGTCATGTATGCCTTCATCAGCATGACCCCGCGTCCGTGGGGCAGTTCGAGCCGGTCCTCGTGCGTGGGGTCGGGGACGGCGTCGGGGGTGAACCCGGGGCCACGGTCCTCGACAACGATGCGGACCGAGCCGCGGGAGACGGTCCAGTCGACGAGAACAGGTTCGTCGGGCAGGTGCTTGTGCCCGTGCCTGAAGGCGTTGAAGACGGCCTCTTCGAGCGCGAGCCGGATGGCGAACTGGGCGGCTTCGGGGTAGCCGTGGGTGGACGCGGCCTCGAGAATCTCGCGCTCGACGGCACGGATAGAGTCCGGCTCGTTGAGCAGACTCACCTTTGCGTTGGATCGGGCTCGTGGCTGGCCGCCGGCCATCGGTGATTCGTGGTGACCTCCTGCGCGACCCCGGGCGGGCTCAGCGGAAGCTGGCGAAGGCCTGCTCCGTGGAGTCGTGGATGTCGAACAGCTTGTTGAGCTTGGTGATGACGAAGACCTCGTAGATCTGCGGATCGATGTTCGCCAGCCGCAGTTGGCCCTTCTTCGCCTTCATGCGGTTGTGGATGGTGATGAGCGTCCCCAGCGCGGCGCTCGACAGATGGTCGACATTCGAGAAGCTGATGACCAGGCGCGGGGCCGACTCCGAATCGATGAGCGAGGAGATCTCCTCCCCGATCTGCTGGATGTTGGCCTCGTCGAGGATGTTGCGGTCCACGAACTCGACATGGACCACCCCGTCCTGCTTGCGGACTCTCAGGCGGGCGTCGGCTTGTGCCATGAGGGCGGGATCTCCGGGCGGCGGTTCAGGCGGAGTATAGCCGAAACCCGCGCGCTCCACGGCGGGGGCGCGCCGTTCCGGGTCCTGGGTTGGGCGATCGACGGCGGGAGGGCCTCAACGGAAGGGGTTGCGCAGCTGGTCCTGGAGCCCGGGGAAGTTCTTCTCTTCCTCCTCGTTCTGGATCAGGATCGTGGGCTTGATCAGGATCATGAGGGTGCTCTCCTCGCGGACCTCGGCCCGGTTGGTGAAGAAGCGGTTGATGACGGGCAGCTTGCTCAGGACGGGCACACCCGTTTCGAGCTCGAGCTCGGTGGTCAGGCGCTGGCCGCCGATCAGGAGCGTGCCGCGGTCGGGGACCGTCACCCCGGTGTTGACCTGGGTCACATCGATCTGGGGCACCTGGATGTTGGACGAGATGGTGGCCCCGCCCTGGGTCCCGCCCGTGCCGCCCGCGATGGCGCTGATCTGCTGGCTGGTGAAGGTCGGCGTGCCCGAGACGCCCGCCTGCACCGTGAGGGTGACATACCGCCGGTCTGCCGAGGCCACCCCGCGGACCGCGAGGGAGAAGCCGGAGTTGATCCGCCCGATCGTCGGATCGAACGCGACGGAGGAGGTGCCGACGACCGGCTGCAGGTCGGAGACGAACCCGATCTGGTTGACGACCGCGATGTTCGCCGACCGCCCGTTGCTGAAGGTGAGCCGCGGGGCCGAGAGCGACACATTCCGTTGATCGGACTGCGTGGCCTCGATGAGGAAGTCCACCTGCACATCGTCGAGGAAGGTGCCCGCGACCGCGAGCGCGGGGTTGACCGCGGTGATCGCCTGCGCGAACGCGGTGCCGCTGCCCTGGAGCAGCGTGTCGACGATGCCCAGCGAGTTCTGCTGCGCCGGCACGACGCTCAGCGTACTGGGCGCGGGCACGGAGAAGGGCTGCTCGTCAAACCGAAACTGCGGAGCGCCGTTGGCATCCAGCCCGTCGAAGATGTAGCCCCGGTTGTTCGCGTTGCGAACGCCGCCCACGATGTCCGAGGGGAGCACGCTGGTGCCCTCGTTGGCGAGAGAGCCCTGGCCGAAGGCCTGGAGCTGGCGCTGAACGGCGTCGAACTGCTCGTTCTGGGCGTTGAAGTAGATATCGAGGTCAAAGCCGATCTGCTCGAAGAAGTCCTGGCTCACCGAAAGGAAGCGAGACTCCACATTGATCTGCACGGCACGGATCTCTCGGAGCTGGTTGAGTAGCCCCTGGATCTGGCGGTGGTTCCGGGCGGTGTTGGTGATGATGAGGTTGCCGTTGAGCACCTGGACGACGCCGGTGGACCCGCCGTTGTCGCGCCAGCCCTCGAAATCGACATTGGTCTGGACGATTTCGAGGATCTGGTCGGTGAGTTCCTCCTCCGTGGGGCCTTCGCCCTCGGCGTCCTCGTTGTCTTCGAAGATGGACCCGCCGCCGCCGCCGCCGCCCTGCTGGCCCTGGTTGAGGACCTGGTCAAGGTCCAGGCGCGGGGCGTCGTCGAAGTTGGGGATCTGGAAGAGCAGGTCGCGGATGTCGTAGATGACGATGAAGGTGTTGCGGCGGAGCGCCTCGTCGGCCGCAACGACCAGCACCCCGTCGTTCACCGCCCAGCCGGCCTTGCTGAATGCGTCGGGCTGGGCCTTCTCGAGAACGCGGTCCAGCACCACCCGGGCGGGCACCTCGGCCAGTTCGAGCGAAATCAGCTTGTCGCGCTCGATGCCCAGCTGCTGGAGCGACTCCCAGTCCACATCCAGGTTGATGTTGGTGACCGTCGCGACGAACGCGAGCACATCCTGGAGCGAGTTGTCGGTGAACGACGCGGGGATGCGCCGGGTCTCGAGCGCCGCCAGCACCCGCCGGTCCGCGTCGGACTCCGTGTACGACTGGATCTCGCCCCGGCGGAACGACATCTCGGGCCAGTCGGGCGGGTACGCCATCAGCGATTCCGGGATGATGAGCGACTGCTCAAGGTCCACCGTCTCCCGGGCGTAGGAGAGCCCGCGATCGCGCCGCGCGCGGTCGAAGTCGCGGTACAGCACGACATCGCGCAGCACATCCTTCAGCAGCAGGGCCGCGGGGTTCAGCGGGTCGAGGAAGAGCACCTGATCGACGACCTGGAGCGCCTCCTCGTACTTCTGCTCGGCCTGCAGCTGGCGGAGACGCAGGAGATTCTCGTTGATGCGGGCCTGGCGCTCGCTCTGCTGCTGGGCGCGGGTCCGGGCCTCCTCCGCGGAGAGTTCCTTCTCGCGTCGCTCGATCTCGGCGCGGGTCAGGGTCTCCGAGGTGCTGTCGATCTCGCGCAGCAGCTGGTCGATCTCCGCCACCTTCTGGCGGTACTGCTCCTCGGAGAACAGCCCGTTGGTGTACGCCTCGTTCCACTTCAGCCGCGCCTCGGCGGCGCGGTTGCGCGAGGTCTGCACATCGCCCCGGGCCAACGCGTCCCGCGACTGCGTGATCAGGTTGTTCAGCACCGCCTGCGCTTCCTCGCGCATGACCTGGCGACGGTTGATCTCGCCCTCCAGCGAGCCGCCCCCCGCGGGAGCGCCGAGCATGGCCCGGGCCTCGGCGGCGCGCTCCCGGGCGGTGTTCACCTGATCGCTCGTCAGGTACCGCGCGAAGGTCGTCGTCACCAGCGTGTACTTCTCCACCGCCTCGTTCCACCGCTCGGCCCCGAACGCGGCCTCGGCTTCGTTCAGCACGCGCTGCGCATCGATCGCGGCGGCCTCCTGCAGCGGATCCGCGCCACCCCCACCACCGCCGCCACCCTCGCTCTGCTGCCACCCGGCGCCCGCGGGGATGGCCGGCGCCTGCACGGCGATGGGGGCGGTCGACTGCCCCTGGCCGACCGGCGCGGCGCCCCGCATCACCGACAGGGGCACATACTCCGCCTCGAAGACCGAGCCGCGCTGGCGCTCCAGCTCGTAGATCCGGTCCTGGTGCCGGTTCACGCTCGCCATCTGCTCCTGCGTCAGCGGCACGCCGCTGCGGACGAGACTGCTCAGCCCCGCCTTCGCCTCCGCGTAGCGCTCGTTCAGGAAGTCCTGCTCGGCCTGCGCCAGCGTGGACCCCGCCAGCGGCGCCAGTTCGGCCCGGACCGCCTGCGCGCCCGCCAGAACCGCATCGGCCCGCTGGCGATCCGCGTCCGTCGCCTTGTCGGACCGCCTGGCGGCGTGGGCGTGGGTCTCGGCAAGCCGCAGGTCGCCCTGCGCGAGGGCCAGGTCGGCCTTCTGGAGACTCAGCTCCACCTCTTCCATCAGGCGGAGGCGACGGTCGGTGGCCGCGAGGAGTTCGATCGCGCGGGAGCGGGTCGCCTCATCGGAAGCGCTCTTGCGCACCGCGAGCAACTCTGCGCGAGCGTGAACGGCCTTGCCCTCTTCGAGCAGGCGCTCCGCCGCCGAGAGCCGATCATCCAGCGCTCCAGCGAAGACCGACCCGCCGATCGACCCTGCGATCAGGGCCGTCAGCAGCGAGAACCCGCGCACGCCAACCACTGTCTTGCCGCGCATAGTGAACTCCGAACGCCGGCCCCTCGGAGCGGACCGAACAGCATGTAAGGACTCGTTGACCGATCACACCCGCCGACCGCCCTCCGTCCCTGCTCGCCCACCCCACTGGTCGCCCGGGCGTCTACTCCACATTCGATACGCTTGGGCGAGCGGTTCGCCCCAATCCGCGGCGGAACATACAACCCCCCCAGTGGCCCCGCAACCGACCCGCGAGGCGCCCCGATGCCCTCCTGGTCGGCGCAACAGTCATTCAACGCTGACCTTACCGAACCGTGAGCCGGTCCCTCTTCCAGCCCGACCTCCCCGCCGACGCCCCGCTCGTTCGGGTGGTCATCGAGCGCGGGCTCGATTCCCCGGACGGATTGACCTACGCCGTCCCGCCCGAATTGGGCGAGGTCAAGGTGGGAGATCGCGTCAGGGCGCCCCTGGGCAGGCACGACCGGGCGGCGGAGGGGCTGGTGGTCGAAGTCCTGACCGATCCCGCTGACATCCGGGACGCGCTGGCGGCGCTGGGGAGGCGAGTGAAGCCCCTGCTTGCGCGGGCGCCCGCACGGCCGAAGGCCCGGACGCACGCGGCCCCCTTTCCACCCGGGCTGTTGCGCCTCGCGGAATGGATCAGCCACTACTACTGCTGCCCGCTGGGGATGGTCCTGGGGACGATGGTCCCCGCTGCGGTCAAGCGGGGGGTCGGCGCCCGCGCGACGCGAGTGCTCGATCGGGCGCGGGGGATCCCCCCGGGGGTCCCCACGGGGGGCGAACCGCTCGGCGCCCTCGGTCCGTCGGCCCGGGCCGCCTGGGCGAGGATCGAATCGCTGGCCGGCGAGGCGTTCCCGGTCGAACCACGCGCGCTGCGCGACACGCTCGGGCTGCGCACGCTGGCGCCGATCAATCGGCTGGTCAGGGCGGGTCTGCTGGTCGAGCGGGAGGTGCCCGGGGTGCGCGCACGGCAAGCGCCACAACACGGGTTCGATATCCAGAACTCCCCCGTCCCCCCCCCG
>DOJA01000023.1 GCA_003511945.1 Phycisphaerales bacterium
CCGGACCCCCCGGACCCGTGACGCCCTGACCATCTCAGCGCACCCGCTCGTAGGGCGAGTACCGCCCCGGTTCGTCCGCGGGCGGTCGGAGCAGCATGACCGATCGCGCGGGCACGGTCACCTCGATCAGCCCGGCGTTCACTACCACCTTCCCGCCGCTGAGCGCGTCCACGAGCGGGGCGTAGTTCATCAACTTCGAATCCCGCACCGCTACGCACTCCCGCACCGGGTCATCGAGCGCATTGGCCAGCACGACCACGGTCTCGGACCAGCGCTCGGTGCGCCTGAGGAACGCCAGCAGCCGATCCGAATCCAGCACGCGCCAGTCGCCCAGGCGCAGCGCGCGGCTCGCGCGCCGGATCGACACGAGCCGCAGGAACCACGCAAAGTCCGGGTTGTCGTCCGCGACCAGGTCCCAGCGCATGGGCGAGCGGTTGCCCGGATCGTCGCCCCCGTCCATCTCGACCTCGCTGCCGTAGTACACGCACGGCGCACCGGGGAGGGTCATCTGCAGCACGCGCGCGGTCCGGCGCCGATCGGGGTCGGGCAGGCGGTGCGCCAGCCGCGCCGTGTCGTGGTTGTCCATCACGATCCACGACCGGAGCGTCGCCTCGATCCCCGCGTCGCGGATCATCGCGTCCAGCATCCGTCCCGCCCGCCCGCCGGGGATCTGGCCGTCCAGGAAGCGGAGCACGATCTCCCGCGCGTGGAAGTTCATCACCCCGTCGAGCGCGGGCGTCCACTCCTCGGGGTAGTTCCACACCTCGCCCACCACCCACGACCCCGGCTTCTCCTCGTGGGCGGCGTCCGTGAGTTCCTTCAGGAACGCGAAGCCGATGTCGTACGCCACATCCAGGCGCCACCCGTCCACCCCGTCGCGCAGCCAGCCCCGCACGACGGAGTCCCCGTCGCCCCACAGGCGCGAGCGCACCAGCGGGCTCTCCAGGCGCACCTCGGGAAGATTCGCGATGTTCCACCAGCCCAGGTACCCGCGCTCGAACTCGGGGCCGATGAAGAACCAGTCGCGCCACGGGCTGGTCGGGCTGCGCACCGCGTCAACGAAGATCGGCGCGTTGCGGCCCATGTGGTTGAACACGCCGTCGAGCATCAGCCGCATGCCGCGACGGTGCAGGTCCGAGGCCAGCCCCTTCACATCCTCGCGCGTGCCGAACTCGGGCGAGACCGCGGCGTAGTCCAGCGCGTCGTACTTGTGGTTGGTGAACGCCTCGTGGATCGGGTTGAGGTACAGCACATCAACCCCGATGCGGGCAAGGTGGTCCAGGCGGGTGCGCACCGAGGCGATGTCCCCGCCCCAGAAGTCGACCTCGTGGCCCCAC
The DNA here is from genome assembly GCA_003511945.1 of Phycisphaerales bacterium. GTDB lineage: Bacteria > Planctomycetota > Phycisphaerae > Phycisphaerales > UBA1924 > UBA11155. Next base: position 1,338 of record DOJA01000023.1, read on the forward strand.
ACGCCCAGCTCGACGAGGCGCTCCCGCGCCCGCGCGGGCTCGCGCCATTCCATCAGCCGCTTGGGCGCGGGATAGAGATGGCGCTTGGACTCCAGGTCGGCGGGGGGCGCAAACCGATCGACCATCGCCTGGTAGACCACCGCGCCCACGCGCCAGTCCGCCTCGCGCTCGGCGTACACCGGCGCGCGTGCTCGATCGTGCTCGCTCGACCAGTCCCGGTCATCCATAGGAGCCCCTCACAGAATGACCTGCCCCCACTGGTGGGACGGGCGGCCCGCCCGTCGCTCCGGCCTTCTCCGAGTCATTCTGCGAGCCGATCCGGTGGATCCAGCGTACCGCACCGGCCGGTCACGCCTCCGCGAAGTCGTACCCCGCCATGTACACCCCCGACCGCAGGCGCCCGAGCTGCATCAGGATGTCGTTGGTCAGCGTGCTGGCGCCGAAGCGGAACCGCGCGGGCGCCAGCCACTCGTTCCCCAGCGTCTCCTTCACCATCACGAGGTAGTGCAGCGCCTGCTTCGCGCCGCGGATCCCCCCCGCCGGCTTCACGCCGATGCGCACGCCCGTGCGCAGGCAGTGATCGCGGACCGCTTCGAGCATCACCAGCGTCACGCCCATCGTCGCCGCCGGGGCCACCTTGCCGGTGCTGGTCTTGATGAAGTCCCCCTCCGTCAGCCCGGCGGCGATGGCCAGGTCGCTCGCCTGGCGCACCAGGTCGTAGGTCTCCAGCTCGCCCGTCTCGAGGATCACCTTCAGCACCGCGGACCCGCACGCCTCCTTCGTGGACGCTACCTCGTCGAACACCCTGCCGCGCTCCCCGGCGAGGAAGAGCCCGCGGGAGATCACCATGTCGATCTCGTCCGCGCCGGCCTCGATCGCGCGCCGGGTGTCCTCCAGCCGGACTTCCAGCGGGTACTGCCCGCTGGGGAAACCCGTCGCGACCGAAGCCACGCGCACCGTGCTCCCGCGAAGGGCCTCCCGGGCCGTCGCGACCAGCGCGGGGTACACGCACACCGCCGCCACCGAGGGCAGCGTCGGGTCCCCCGCGTCCGGGCGCACCGCCTTGCGGCACAGCGACCGCACCTTCTCGGGCGAGTCCTTCCCTTCCAGCGTCGTCAGGTCCAGCATCGAGAGCGCCAGGCGCAGCCCGACCCCCTTGGCGCTGCCCTTGATCGAGCGCTTGGTGAACGACGCCGCCCGCTGATCGGCCATCACTCGATCGACCGTGGGAGAGAGCATGGCAACCAGTGTAGATGCACGGAGGGGTGGTAGGCGGGTCTCGAGTCTCGGGTTCCGGGTCTCGGGTCTCGGGTCTCGGGTTCCGGGTCTCGGATCTCAGGTTCCGGGATCCGGGATCCAGAAAGGGAAGGCGCGCTCCTCACAGACTCACCTCCCTCTCTCTGGTGGGACGGGCGGCCCGCCCGTCTCGCCCAGACCCTTCCGGCTCGTTCTCTGAGCGCTATGCAGGCGCGATCGCGCGCGCAAAGTCCCGCACCGCGCGGTCGGCCTGCGTCGCGAAGGGCTCCTCGGTCCAGAGGTTGTTGTGCGAGGCGCCCTCGACCTCGATGAACATGCCGTGGTCCGCCGCGCTGGCGATGGCCCGGCCGTCCTCCACCGGGCACACCTCGTCGTGGCTCCCGTGCACCACCAGCAGCGGGCAGCGCAGCCGGGCGGCCCACTTCGCACGATCAAACCCCTTCCACCCTGCCCCCTCGCCCAGACGCACCCCCAGCAGGGCCATCGCGATCGGCAGGTTGGCGCGCCAGGGCAGCCCCGCCAGGTCCATCACGCTCCGCGCGGGCGTCATCGGCACACGGTAGGGCGCCTCGCCGATCACGCCTCCCACAGCCAGCGGCTCGGCCCGCTCCGCCAGCCGCGCGCCCCCGACGATCGACACCCCCGCTCCCAGCGACCAGCCGTAGAGGACGAGCGGAGCGCCGCCCAGCGTCGGCGCAATCGCGTCGACGAGCGCAATCAGCGCATCGACATCGCTCCGCGAGCCCAGGTTGCACAGCCCGGGCGACTCTCCGCTGCCCGCGGGGTCCCACGCGATCACCCGCGACGAGACCGCCCCCAGCGCCCGCAGCCGCACCAGCGCCCCCAGGCGCGAGTCTCCCCAGCCGGGCGTGCACACGATCACCGGACCGAGGCGGTCGTCGCCCATGATCTCCCACGCGCTCAGTTCGGCAAACCGGGCGCGATCAACGGGCGCACGGAACGAGAACTCGCGCCAGGCGCGCGGCGGGTGGCACTCGGAGGGATCCCCGGGCCGGCCCCGCGCCACCGCCGAGGCATAGGTCTTGCGAGGGGGACGGCGCAGACGCCGGTACACCAGCCACACCGCCCAGCAGAGGGCGATGGCCAGACCGAGCGCCAGCAGTCGCAGAAGGCCGAACATCAGGGGGGGGACGATACTGGGGTTGAATATGGGCCCTGACTGTTGTTCGGGACCGTCCTCCCCGGATTCCCGATCCCACCCGATACCCGACACCCGACACCCGACACCCGATACCCGATACCCGAACGCTGCCGCCGGGGCGCGTCCGGGGGGCGCGTCCGGGGGGCGCGTCCGGGGGGCGCTTCCGGGGGCGCTTCCGGGGGGGCTCACCCGAACAGGCGCACGACATCGTTGTAGGTGACGAACACGAACATCATCCCGATCAGCACCAGCCCCACCAGCGTGGCGGCGTTCTGCACCGCGATCGACACCGGCTTCCCGGTCAGACCCTCGATCGCCAGGAACACCATGTGCCCGCCGTCCACCACGGGGACGGGCAGGAAGTTCACCACCGCCAGGTTCGCGCTGAGCAGCCCCAGGAAGAAGACCAGGTACACGAGCCCCTGATCGGCCACCCGCGATCCGATGTGCGTGATGCCCACCGGCCCCGACAGCTGCTGCGCCGGGACCGAGCCCTGCACGAGGCGCAGGAGCGTGAGGTAGGTCATCGTCATCACATAGTGCGTCTTGCGCACGCCCATCGCGACGGCGCTCAGCGGGTTCGTGGCCTTCACCAGGATCGTCGCGTCCCCGAACAGCGCCAGCACCGGACCCGCGTCCCAGCCCAGGGCGTGCAGCGCCCGCACCTCGCCCGCTGCGAGCGACAGGGTCCGCTCCTCGCCCGCGCCGTCCGAGAGCGGCAGCGCCAGCGAGATCACCACCTCCGCGCCGGCGCCCGCGTCACGGGCGGCGCGGGTCGCGTCCAGGAACGCCCCCCGCGCCCCGTGCAGCGAGTCCACCGCGCGCCCGCCGACCGTCATGAGCCGCGACCCGGGCAGCACCCCCGGCGCCAGACGTGACGCGGGCAGCGGGGCCGGAGCCGCGTCCGAACCCTCCGGCGCGAGCGGTTCCGGCGCGCGGGCGAGCAGCGCCCCGCGAGCGGCGCTCGTCCCCACGAAGAACCCGATCCGTCCGTCCCGCGAGACGGGCGCGTCGAGTTCGACGATCGCCCCGTCCCTCAGCACCGCGATCCGCAGCGTCTTCCCTTTGTTCGCCCGCACCTCCGCCATGCCCGCGGGCACGCTGGGCCACTCGACCGACCCGATCCGCGCGAAGATGTCCCCCACGCGGAGCCCCGCGTCGCGCCCCGGCGCCTGCAGACCCCCGACCGCCATCACCGGCGTCAGCCCCAGCAGGTGCTCGAAGGCCGTCCGCTCGCTCCCCACCAGGGCCTCGCCCGACTCCATCTCAGGGCGCGGCATGACTTCCACGCCATGCTCCCTCCCGGCCCTGTCACGAAAGACCGCCTCGACCGGGTGACCTTCCGACGAACGGATGGCGGCGCTCAGCGCAAAGGCCGTCGAGAACCCGGCCCCGCTCGGGGTGGTCCGCGGCTCGACCGGCACACGATTCACTCGCACCAGTTCCGATCCGCCCGGGACCGACGCCGAGAGCCCGGCCGCCCTGAGCGCTTGCGCGAACAGGTCCTGCTCCTCTTGGTCGCTCGACACCTCCGCCAGCCGCGCGCCGGGCGCGGGGGCGACGCCGAGCTGGAGCAATCCATTCTCGCCCGGCTCGGGAGTCGCTTTCAGTTCGAGGGGCGCATCCTCGCCCTCCCGCCGCACGGTCAGCGTGACAGGCGTGCCCCGTCCGGCCATGGCGGTGGCCAGCGCCAGGTCCTTGAACTCGTTCACGGGCTCGCCGTCCACCGCGATGATCTGGTCGCCCGCGCGGACCCCCGCCCGCTCGGCGGCGGATCCCGCCAGCACGGCGCCCACCGCCGCGGGGAGTTCCTTCATGCCCACGAGGAACGCCGCGATGAAGAGCGCCCCCGCCAGCACAAGGTTCATGAACACCCCGCCCGAGATCACGATCATCCGCTTCCACACCGGCTTGGAGGTGTACGAGTCCGGTGCGTCGGAGACGGCTCCCGGGTCGGCGTCCTCCTGCCCGAGCATCTTCACATAGCCGCCGAAGGGGAACCAGTTGAGCCGGTACTCGGTGGGGGAGACGCTCGCCGTGATGGAAGAAGTCTCCGCGTCCGGACCCGCCTTGCGCAGGATCGACTCGTACTCCGCGTGCGACGATCCGCGCCGGAACCCCAGCCCCTTCCGCCACGACACGATCGCCTGACCGAACCCGATCGCGAAGGCGTGGACCCGGATGCCCGCCCATCGGGCCGCCAGGAAGTGGCCCAGTTCATGGACCGCGATCAGCAGCCCGAACCCGAAGAGCATGAGCAGCACATTGCCCGCGTTGGAGAGCGAGTCGAGCATCGGTGGAGTGTAGGGCGTCAGCCGCAAGCGCCAAGGCGAGTCCTTACCGCGGAGGCGCGGAGGCGCGGAGGGCGCAGAGGAACGCGCGGACTCACCACGGAGGCACGGAGGCACGGAGGCACGGAGCAGAGGCGAGTGTCCAAGGCGGCGCGGAGAACAATCAAACGCCATTCCGATTGCGTTGACCCCGGTTCTCTGCTTCTCCGCGCCCTCCGCGCCTCTGCGGTGAATCCGGCTTCTGGATCAGCCCTCCGGGCCGGAGTCACCCGACCGTCGCCCCGCTCAGGCGCGAGCCAACGAACCGGCGCGCCTCGCGGTCGGCCTCGAACACATCGCCCAGATCCCGCAGCGCCGACACCCCCAGCTCGTCCATCGCTCCGGCCGCCAGCTCCGCGATGCGCCCGAAGGGGATGCGCTTCGCCAGGAACGCTTCGACCGCGCTCTCGTTGGCCCCGTTCAGCACCGCGCCGCTGGTTCCCCCTTCGTCCACCACGCGGAACCCCAGCCCCAGCGCCGGGAAGCGCTCCAGGTCCGGCTGATCGAAGTCCAGCCGGCGCAGGGCCGCCCAGTCCAGCCCCCGCGAGCACCCCGGCGGGCGCTGCGGGAACGAAAGGGCGTACTGGATCGGCGTGCGCATGTCCGGCGCGCCCAACTGCGCAATGACCGAGCGGTCGGCGAACTCGACGAACGAATGCACGATCGACTGCGGGTGGACCAGCACGCCGATGCGGGCCGACTCCAGCCCGAACAACCAGTGCGCCTCGATGACCTCCAGCGCCTTGTTGGTCAGCGAGGCCGAATCGATGGTCACCTTCGCGCCCATCGACCAGGTCGGGTGCGCGAGCGCGTCGGCGGGGGTGGCGTGGTACACGCGCTCCCGCGGGCGATCCCGCAGCGCGCCGCCCGACGCCGTCAGCACCACGCGGGCGACGCGATCGTCCAGCACGCAGGGCGGACACAGGGGCGTCCCCCCCGGAACGCCCCCCGGAACGCCCCCCGGCTCACCCCCCCGCCCAGACCGAGCGTCGTCCGCGGTGATCGCTCCCGTCGCCTGGCGCCTGGCGCACGGACGGACGCTCACGCTCGACCGTCCGCGCCTGATCGCCATCATGAACTTGACGCCCGACTCGTTCTCCGACGGGGGCGCGCTGGCGAGCGTCGAAGCCGCCGTCGAGCGCGCCGCGCAGGCGCTCGCCGAGGGCGCCGACATGCTCGACCTCGGGGGCGAGTCCACCCGTCCCGGGGCCGCGCCGGTCGGTGCGCCGGACCAGATCGCCCGCGTGATCCCCGCGCTCCGCGCCATCCGGCGTGCGGGGATCGGCGCGCCGATCAGCATCGACACCACCCGCGCCGAGGTGGCCCGTGCAGCGCTCGACGAGGGCGCCGACGCGATCAACGACCAGTCCGCGGGCGACGACGATCCGGCCATGCTCCCGCTGGTCGCGTCCCGCGCCTGCGCTGTCATTCTGATGCACCGCGCGCGCCGCCCCGCCGAGGATCGCTACAGCACCGACCCCGCGCGCGCGCTCGAAGACCTCTCCGGCTACCCGCCCGAGCGCGGGGGCGTGGTGGGCGCGGTGCGGATGTTCCACGAGGAACACACCTCCCGCTTCGTGCGCGCCGGGGTGGACCCCGGCGCCATCGTCATCGACCCGGGGCTGGGGTTCGGCAAGAGCGTAGCGCAGAACTTTGAGCTGATCCGGCGGACGCCGGAACTGCTGGAGCTGGGCTTCCCGGTGCTGAGCGCAGCGAGCCGCAAGAGCTTCGTGGGGCAGGCGTCGTGCGAACCCGAGCCCGCGCGCCGCGTGGAGGGTTCGATCGCGGTCAGCGTGGCGCACTGGCTGCTGGGCGCCCGCCTGTTCCGCGTGCACGATGTCGCGGCCCACCGGCGCGCGCTGGGGGCGGCGTGGGCGATCGCCCCCGGCGCGCCGAAGGCCCCGGAAACCGGCGGGGAATAGCCGGGCGGTTCAGGGAGTTCGTCCCCCATGGTCCGCCCGATTGGGGCGTGTTAGACTCCCGTGCTTTCCGGGGCGTTCTCCCCGCACCGCACGAGAGCACGACGGAGGATTCTCGATGGCCAGCGCGCTTGTTCACGAGTTCAGCGACACGAACTTCAAGTCGGAAGTGCTGGACGCTGCTCAGCCGGTGCTGGTGGACTTCTGGGCGGAGTGGTGCATGCCTTGTCGCATGCTGGCGCCGACGATCGAGCAGATCGCGGGCGAGTTCGAGGGCAAGGCGAAGGTGGGCAAGCTGGACACGGACAAGAACCGCGATGTGAGCGTGGAGTACCGGATCACCGCGATCCCGACGGTGATGGTGTTCAAGGGCGGCGAACTGAAGAAGAAGTTCGTGGGGCTGACCAACGCCGGCGAGCTGCGCAAGGCGCTGAGCGAGCTGGTTTGAGGGAGCATCCCGGGGGCGCGCCGGGGGGGCGCGCCGGGGGGCGGCGCTTGAAAGTTCGCTGGGCTTCGGCGACCTTGGCTCTCAATGAGCGCCGACGGAGCCACGGGGCGGTCGAACATCATCGGGCGGTTCCTGGACGCGCTGGGCGCGAGGGCCGTGGGCACGCTCACGCTGGTCGGCGAGCTGTGGTTCCTGCTGCTGAGCGCGTCGCGCTGGATCATTCGGCGGCTGACGCACCGTCATGTGCGCCTGGGGCGGGTGGCGATCGTGGCGCAGATTGTCCGCGTTGGGCTGGCGTCGGTGTTCATTGTGTCGCTGGTGTCGGGGTCGATCGGGTTCATCCTGGGGCTGCAGATGGCGCCGCCCCTGGACAAGCTGGGCCAGGTGGAGCTGGTCCCGAACATCATCGCGGTGGCGGTGCTGCGCGAGCTGGGCCCGCTGATCGCGGCGATCGTGCTGGTGGGGTTCGCCGGGGCGTCGATCGCCGCTGAGATCGGGACGATGGTGGTGGGCGAGGAGGTCGAGGCGCTGGAAGCGCACGCGCTGAACCCGGTGCGGTTCCTCGTGGTTCCCCGGGTGATCGCGACGGTGGTGAGTCTGTCGTGCCTGGCGGTGGTCTCGAACCTGGTCGCGGTGGTGTCGGCGGCGGCGATGAGCAAGATCGTGCTGAAGATCTCGTGGCTGACCTACTACAACAACACGCTGGCGCAGGTCGACCCGGGCGACTTCCTCACGGGGCTGGTGAAGGCGGCGGTGTACGGGCTGCTGATCGGGCTGATCGCGTGCGGGAACGGGCTGCGGGTGACGGGCGGGGCCGCGGGGGTGGGGCGGGCGACGACGGACACGGTGGTGCAGTCGGTGGTGGCGGTGATCTTCGCGGACCTGCTGTTCACGATCGCGTTCTACGCGCTGGGGCTGGTGTAGAGTAGCCCGCCCGCCGCGGCGGGCGAGTTGGGAGTCAGTAGAGCGGCGTGCGAGTGATACGCTTCACTGCTCTTCCTCAGGCACGATGTCGTCGCACGCACAGACGGCTCGCAGGCGCTCCTCGGTGAGTTGCCGCCAGGCCTGGGCCCCGGCGTCGAGCAGGTGTGCATGGTCGTCGAAGATTCGGTTGCTCAGGTAGTGACTGCGAAGGTAAGCCCACAGACGCTCCGCCGGGTTCAGCTCCGGGCTGTACGGCGGCGGGTACAGCACCG
>DOJA01000155.1:0-204 GCA_003511945.1 Phycisphaerales bacterium
CTCGCCGGCGCGCGCGGCGGCGATCAGCGTCACGCGGGCGCTCCGGGCACGGGGCTTCTCGGACCCGCGCGGGCCACCTCGCGCGCGCGCCGGTCCGCCTGCGCCACGACCCGGCGCGCCTCGGGCAGGCGCTGGGCGGCGCGCGGATCCGCCCCGAAGCGCGCCAGGTAGTACAGGTCCGTGAACGCCGTCGCCAGGCCGCCC
>DOJA01000155.1:325-2063 GCA_003511945.1 Phycisphaerales bacterium
CCGCCACCATCTGCATGTCGTGCAGCAGGCCGCCCAGCGCCGGATCGCGCTCCGCGAGCGCCGACGCAAACACCAGGGGCGAATCGCCCGGCCCCGGGCGGCACCGGACCCTGGCTCCCGCGTGGAGCAGGCGCCGGTACAGCCCGCGGTACGCCGTCGTCACAGGGTCCTCCGGCCCGCGCCGCGCCGAGCCGCCCCCCCCGCCCCCGGACCGGAACGAGGCCAGCAGGGCCCGCAGACGCTCGCGGAGCAGGTAGAACCCCAGCCCCGCCGCGCTGGCGATGACCAGCACCCACAGGAAAGTGCTCGCCGCCGCCAGGCCCGGGTTGGTCTCGGCGGCCCGCATCGGACGGTCCAGCAGGCGATCCCCCACCCACTGGTTCAGCGACCGAAGCACATTCGCCGGCGTCGCGCCCACCGACCGCAGCGCCACCGACTGGCGGTCGCGGTCGAACGCCACGATCGACTGCACCCACGCGAGCTGCAGGAAGTCCAGCGCCCGGCGCACCGACGCCAGCAGCGGCCCCGTGTCCGGCTCGGCGGTCAGCACCGCCTCCCGCGGCGTGGGGTCGAAGTCGCGCCAGCGGTTCGGGCGCACCTCGACCTCCGCCCACGCGTGCGCGTCGCTCTCTCGCACGGTGTACACCCCGGTCACCGGGTCGTACTCGGTCGCGATGTAGCCGGTCACCACCCGCGCGGGGATGCCCACGCTCTGGCACAACGCGGTCATCGCCGACGCAAAGTACTCGCAGTGCCCGCGCTTGCCCCGGTCCTCGTCGAACAGGAACACCTCGATCGGATCTGGCCCGCCCTCGGGCGAGCCGATCGATTCCATCGGCGAGTACTCGTAGTGGCGACTGAGGTGCAGTTTGAACGCCGTCGCCGCCGAGTCCACGGTGTCGCGATCGGGGCTGTTCAGGTCGATCCCGCGCTCGGCCAGGATCGAGCGCGCCAAATCGGCGATCGGCGTGTCCCCGAAGTGGGACGGCTTCGCGCACACCCTGGGCGGGTCCGCTTCCCACCACCGCCTCAGCCGCTGCCCCGGCCCGCGCCGGGAGGGATCGAAGCCAGGGTCCGACCCGAACCCGTCCTCCGGCGGGGCCGCGAGAGCCGTCGGTATCGCGTAGACCGTGTAGCTGAAGGACGGGAACCGGGTCAGACTCCAGGTCGCGGTCCCGTCGTGCTCGTTGAAGGAGTACCGGAACCCCTCGGGGTGCTGGTCCGCGTCGAACTGGAAATGGACCGGGCGCCAGGGGGCCAGCAGACGCCCCATCACGCCCTCGCGCAGGGAGATGTCGAACCGGTAGAGGGGCGAGGCCTCGGGCGGGACCGGCTCGGGATCCTCCGGGCTCCAGCGCCTCGGCCTGGCGACGGACGCGGACTCCTGGCTCGAGCGCCAGGTGTGGTGCTCCGCGTCGTACCGGTCGAGCACGCGGGCGCGCAGGCGGAAGGCGCGCCCGGAGGCGGAGTAGTCCTGGTCCGAGCGGACGGTCATGGTCAGCACGACCTCGCGCGACTCGGTCAGGACCCCCGCCGCCCCGCCCAGCGTCACATTGTGATGCAACCCGATCACGCTCTTGGGCTGGGGTTGCCAGGGCAGCACCGCCAGCGGCGCCTCCAGGCGGGGGGTCACGATGAACACCGCCGCCGCGATCACCGCTGTCGCGAGGGATGGCCCGATCACCATGCGCCGGAGGTGCCCGCCCGCGCGCGGGCCGGCGGGGGGGGGGGGGGGTGG
>DOJA01000155.1:2181-2650 GCA_003511945.1 Phycisphaerales bacterium
CACCACCGTCGCCGCCAGCACCGGGAAGTACAGCAGCAGCACGGCCCCCAGATCGGCGCTCACGCTCGTCAGGCACGCCCCGACCACCAGCATGACGCTCAGCGCGATCACCTGCATCTGGTCACGGGACGCGCGGTTGTCGAACAGTTTGATGAGTTGCAGCGCCAGCAGGTAGCGGCACAGCACCACGATCGAATCGCCGATCCCCGCGCGGGTCCAGGAGTGGAACATGTACCCCGTGGCGCCGAGCACCGCGCCGTAGATCGCCCACTGCGGGAACACCACTCGCGGGGACAGAGGGGGCGACAGCAGGCGCGCCGCCAGGATCACCGGCACCGCCACCAGGAACAGCAGCAGGTTCTCCTCCGACACCGCGTACGCGAGGGCGCCCAGCGCCGTCGTCAGCGGGAGCAGCGTGTTGTGCGGGCCGATGAGCTTCACGACGAAGCCCCCCCACCCCCACCCCCAC
>DOJA01000083.1:0-8436 GCA_003511945.1 Phycisphaerales bacterium
CCCCGGTCCCCCCGTCCCCGCCCTTGGTCCCGTCGGGTTCGTCCCCTGGAGCCGCGCTGCGCCGCATGTTTGGACAGGTCCTCACCATCGCACGGAACACCTTCGTCGAGAGCATCCGCCAGCCGGTGTTCTTTGTGCTCGTGCTTGCGGGCGGGCTGCTGCAGGTCGTCAACACGGCCCTGAGCGCCTTCTCGATGGGCATGACCGAGCAGACCGAGGTCTTCGGCGACGACAAACTCCTGCTCGACATGGGCCTGGCCACCGTGATGGTCTGCGCCACCCTGCTGGCGGCGTTCATCGCCACCAGTGTCCTCTCCCGCGAGATCGAGAACAAGACCGCCCTGACCGTCATCTCCAAGCCCGTCGGGCGCCCGGTCTTCATCATCGGCAAGTACCTGGGCGTCACCGGCGCGATCCTCGTCGCGACCGTCATCCTCTCGGTCTTCTTCATGTTCGCGATCCGCCACCGGGTCATGAGCACCGCGCGCGACACCCTCGACGGGCCGGTCCTGCTCTTCTCGATCCTCAGCGTGCTGATCCCCGTCGCGCTGGCGGTCTGGGGCAACTTCTTCTACGGCTGGGTCTTCTCCTCGACCGCTATCGGCGCCATGCTCCCCGCGACGCTCATCGCCTTTGTGCTGACGCTGGCGATCTCCAAGGAGTGGGCCATTCAGCCGCTGTCCAAGGATTTCAAGCCGCAGATCACGATCGCGGTGGCCTGCGCGGGGGCCGCGATTCTCGTCCTCACCGCGGCGGCGGTGGCGGCCTCGACCCGGCTGGGGCAGGTGATGACCCTGGTCGTCTGCTGCGGGCTGTTCGTCCTCGGGCTGCTCTCGAACCACCTCCTCGGGCGCTTCGCGTTCACGAACCCGGTGATCGGCGTCATCAAGCAGGTCGAGATCGACCCCCAAGCCGACTTCCGCCAGCCCGGCGCCACCGCCACCATCACCCTCGACCAGCCGGCGCGGGAGCCCATCACGGTCGGCGCCTCGCTGTTCTTCGGCCCCAACCCCAGCGGGGTCGGCCTGCTCGTCCCCGCCCACCGCCCCTTCGAGGGCGACCCCACCAGTGAGGCCCAGGTCATCCGACGCGGCACCCCGCCCGCCCTGGCCGTCCGCACGGTCACCAAGACCGGCGAGAGCGAGGCCTACACGCTCGTCAATGTCGGGGGCATCCGCGTCGGCCGCGCACCCAGGGCGGGGGATTTCATTTTCACAGGCCCCACGCGCTCGAACTGGCTGGCCCGCGGCGCGTGGTCGCTGGTCCCGAACCTCCAGACCTTCTGGCTGGTCGACGCCATCACGCAGGGGCACACGATCCCGGCCCGCTATCTGGGGCTGGTGCTCGCCTACGCGGGGGTGCAGATCACGGCGTTCCTGGCGCTGGCGGTGCTGCTGTTCCAGCGCCGAGATGTCGGCTGAGCGCGGGAACGGCGCGGCACATCAACTGGGCGCCGGGGTACGCGGTCCGCCGCGTGCCCCGTGGGGCCCGTCCGCCGCCGCGGGGCACGACCTGCGGTCGTACCCCGGCACCCGGCTGGTGTGTTCGTCGGACAAGCCGGGTGCCGGGGTACGCGGTCCGCCGCGTGCCCCGTGGGGCCCGTCCGTCGCCGCGGGGCACGACCTGCGGTCGTACCCCGGCACCCGGCTGATGTGTTCGTCTGACATGCAGGGCGCCTCCGTGTGTCCTCCCTGCCAGCATCAGAGCTGCGTCAGGAACCGCAGGTCGTTCTCGTAGAGCATGCGGATGTCCGGGATCGCGTACTTGCCCATGGCGATCCGCTCGATGCCGAACCCGAACGCGAAGCCGGTCCACTGCTCCGGGTCGAGCCCGACGCCCCGGAAGACCGCGGGGTCGACCATGCCGCAGCCCCCGAGCTCGACCCAGCGGGCGGGCTGGTCGGGACGCAGGCGGATCTTCATGTCGAACTCGGCGCTGGGCTCCGTGAATGGGAAGAACGACGGGCGGAGGCGCACCTCGGCGTCCGGGCCGAAGTAGACCCGCGCGAAGCGGAAGAGCGTCGTCTTCAGCTCGACCATTGTCACGCGCGGCGCCACATACAGCCCTTCGATCTGGTGAAACATGAACGAGTGCGTCGCGTCCACCGTGTCCGGGCGGTACACCCGCCCGGGCGACACCACCTTCACCGGCGGGCCCCAGCCCTCGCTGATCGCCTGCTCCAGCACGCGGATCTGCACCGTGCTGGTCTGCGAGCGCAGCATCCGCGGGCGGGAGGCGTCGCCCCGCTCTTCGACATAAAAGTTGTCCGTCGGCTCGCGGGCGGGGTGGGAGTCCGGGATGTTCAGCTTGACGAAGTTGTGCTCGTCGTCTTCGAGCTCGGGGCCTTGCGCCACCTCGAAGCCCATCCGCGCGAAGACCGCGCACAGCTCGTTGCGGACCCGGGTGATGATGTGCGAGCGCCCGACCCCGGGGACGATCCCCGGGAGGGTCGTGTCGACCAGCGGCCCGGCGGCTCGCCGACCCGTCGCGGCCAGGTGCGCCCGGCGCTCCTCGAAGGCGGCGTCGAGCGACTGCTTCACCTCGTTGGCGCGCTTCCCGTAGCCCGGCTTGTCGGGCTTGGGCACATCCTTCAAGGCCCCCAGGGCCTGCTTGACGCGCCCGCTCCCCCCGACGAACTCGATGCGCCATCGCTCCAGCGCCTCGGCGTCCCCCGCCGTCGCCAGCGACGCCAGCCCCTCGCGCTCCAGTGCGTCAAGCCCCTCGATCATGCTCTCAGTTTACCGGGAGGGGAGAATCACCACAGAGCGGGCAAGGCATCGAGCCATCGAGCCATCAAGGCATCAAGGCAACGAGTGCTGAAGGCCTTGCTCTCGGATCTGGAGCGTCGTCTGCTCCTCTCCTTCTTCCTCTGTGCCCTCTGTGCTCTCTGTGGTGGACTTCTTATTCCCCCTTGGGCTGCCCGAACTTCTTCCGCAGTTCGGCGGCGTAGGCGGTCCGCTTGTCGGCGATGCGGCGCCGAGTCGAGATGTTCCCGCCGATCTCCGGGCCTTCCTCGCTGCCGACGAACTGGATGACGCACAGCTCGCCCGCGTCGCCGATGCGGCGCTTGCCGAGCTTGACGATGCGGGTGTACCCGCCCGGGCGGTCGCGGTACTTGGGGGCGATGTTCTCGAAGATGTGCTTCACGATGCGGGGCGACTTGCGGATCTCGCCGTAGGTGTCGCGCTCGACCGTGGAAGAGTCGGGGATGTTGAAGAACACCTCGGCCCGCTCGCGGGTGCGACGGACGATGTCGCGCTCCTCTTCGGTGGCGTACTTGTTGATGTACAGCCAGTCGAACGCCTTGCGGTCGCGCCCCAGTCGGGCGGCGACGAGGCGGCGCGAGTGGATGTCGCCCCGCTTGGCGAGGGTGACGATCTTCTCGACGAAGGGCTGGACCAGCTTCGCCCGCGGGATGGTGGTCGTCACCTGCCCGTGCTCGAAGAGGCCCGCGGCGATGTTCCGCACCGTTGACAGACGGTGCGCCGTCGTCCGACCCAGTTTGAACCCCGCCTTGCGGTGACGCATGACACTGCTCCGAACCGGGGGCCTCCGAGGGGGGCGCCCCGAAAAAAGCGCTCCGAACTCAGACGCTCACGCCGTCGGGCAGGGGCATGCCCAGCGTGAGCCCGATCTCCGTCAACTTCTTCTTCACCTCGCGGAGCGAGGTCTTGCCGAACGAACGGACCTTCAGCAGTTCCGACTCGGTCTTGGAGACCAGCTCGGCCACCGTCTCGATCTTGGCCGACTCGAGGCAGTTGCTCGCCCGCACCGAGAGCTCCAGCTCGCCGATGGGCATGTTGAGCTTGCGGATCAGCTCGTCGTCCACGCTGGCGGCGGCGGCGGCCTGGTCCGAAACCCGGTCGCGCCCGGCCTCGAAGTACTGCACGAACGGGTTGAGGTGCTTGCGGAGGATCTTGGCCGCCTCGACCACCGCCATCTCGGGCGTCGTCGTCGCGTTGGTCCACACTTCGAGGATGAGCTTGTCGTAGTTCGTCTTCTGGCCGACGCGGGTGTCCTCGACCTTGTAGCGGACCCGCTGGACGGGGGAGTAGGCCGCGTCGAGCGGGATCAGACCGATCTCCTGCTCCTCGCGCTCGTACTGCTCGCTGGCGGGCACATAGCCCCGCCCCTTGCCGACATGGAGCTCCATCTCGAAGTCGACCGCGTCGGTCAGGGTGGCGATGACCAGGTCCTTGTTGAGGATGGTCACCGAGGTGTCGGCCTCGATGAGGTCCGCGGTCACCTCGCCCGGGCCGGTGGCGGCCAGGCGCATGGTGCGGGGCTCGTCGCCCTCCAGCCGGACGACGAGGTTCTTGACATTCAGGACGATGTCCGCGACATCCTCCATCACCCCGGGCAGGGTCGAGAACTCGTGCTGGGCGCCGTGGATCTTGACCGCGGTCACCGCCGCCCCTTCCAGGGCCGACAGCATGACCCGGCGCAGACTGTTGCCGATGGTCGTGCCGAACCCGCGCTCGAAGGGCTCGATCACGAAGCGCCCGTAGTCCTTGGTCCCGAACTTGGCGTCGGGGGTCAGTTTGCTCGGCAGCTCAAGGCCGCGCCAGCGAACTCTCATGGTCAGATGCTCCGTCGAACCGGCAGGCGTCCCTCTGAACCGTCGCGAGGGGGCCTCTCGGGGAGTCCCGCCGCCTGCCGGCCGGGCGGGTCCCCTTCTGTGCCCCGTCGCGTGGCGCCGCTCGATGCTCTTGTCGTCGCCCAGGCGGTCGCGGCGCCCGAAGGCCCGCCGGGCGGTTCATCGTTCGATTCTCGCCGGGCTAGACGCGCCGGCGCTTCCGCGGGCGGCACCCGTTGTGCGGGACAGCGGTGCGGTCCTCGAGCGCCGTCACGCGGATGCCGGTGCTGACCAGCCCAGTGATCGCCGACTCGCGTCCCGAGCCGGCGCCCTTGATGCGGACCTCCACCTCGGAGACCCCCATCTTCCGCGCCTTCTGCCCCGCAGACTCCCCGGCGCGGGTGGCGGCGAAGGGCGTGCTCTTGCGCGTGCCCTTGAACCCCATGGTCCCGGCGGAGTCCCAGCAGATGACCTCCCCGTTCATGTCGGTGATGGTCACGATGGTGTTGTTGAACGAGGCCTTCACATGGACCACGCCGCGAACAAGGTTCTTTCTGATCTTCTTTGTCTTGGCCATAGGTCGTCCCGTCGTCCGCCTTCCAGTCCCGTCGAGGATTCCGCTGCTGCCTGCTGCCCGATGCCTGCTGCCTGCTGCCTGATGCCTGCTGCCTGCTGCCTTCTGCCCGCTCCCTACCTCAACCCTTGACGCCCTTCTTGCCCGCGACCGTCTTCTTGCGTCCCTTGCGGGTGCGCGCGTTGGAGCGGGTCCGCTGGCCCCGCGTGGGCAGTCCCCGCTTGTGGCGGTCGCCCCGGTAGCAGCGGATCTCCTTCAGCCGCGCGATGTTCTGCGACACCTGGCGACGCAGGGCGCCCTCGACGATGTACTCCGCGTCGATCAGCCCGGCGATCGTCGCGACCTCGTTCTCGCTCAGGTCCGACGCGCGCTTGGTCGGCGCCACCCCGGTCCGCTCCAGGATGTCGTCGGCGACCTTCGGGCCAATGCCGTGGATGTAGCGCAGCGCGAATCGGATCTGCTTGCGCTCCGGGATGTCAACACCGACGATACGAGGCATGGTGGACCCTTCTGAAGTTCAGCGCGGCATGGGCCGCGCGTTGGCGCTCAGCCCTGGACCTGCTTGTGCTTGGGGTTCGCCTTGCAGATCACGCGAACCTTGCCCTCGCGGCGCACGATCTTGCACGACCCGCACACCCGCTTCACGCTCGATCGAACCTTCATCGCCGCTTTCCCAACCGGGTCGGTCGCCGACCCAAACCGTCGAACGCTCGTCGGCCCGCGCCGACCACGCCCGCATCCCGTCGTGCTCGCTTCTCGCCATGCCCCAGCCCACCTGGAGCCCCACGCCCCGACCGTTCCGTGCGCGGCCGGGCACTGTACCACAACCCAGCCCTCCCGCTCAAGCGGGCCGGACACCCCCCAAACAATCCCCACAAGCCGGCTCCTCCCAACGCCCCCCAGGCCCCGAGGCCTCAGACCCCAGACCCCCGCTCAGTGCCGGTAGGTGATCCTGGCCCTGGTCAGGTCATACGGGCTCAGCTCAACCGTCACCCGGTCGCCGGGCAGGATCCGGATGTAGTGCTGTCGCATCTTCCCGGAGATGTAGGCGAGCACCTCGTGCTTGTTGGCCAGACGGACCCGGAACATGGCGTTCGGGAGCGCGTCCAGCACCTCGGCCTCCATCGTGAACTTCTCGTCCTGCTTGGGCATACGCCTCCTGATCGGCCCCCGCGCGCTTTGCAAGCGCCGTCCTTCCAGCGGAGGGGGACAGTTATAGCCCCCCGCCCCGCCAAAGGCCACCGAGCGACGCCGTCAACACGGCGCACCCCTCGGGCGTCACGCCGATGACCCACTCCTCGTGACAGGCCCACTCGCCCGTGCGGGTGGCGACGGTCCAGCCGTCCGCGCCGAGCGCCACGGGAGTCGCCCAGCCGTCGCGACGCCCCGGGCGCCCCCCGGGTCCGTCGCCGAAGATGGGCGCCGTCAGGATCGGCTCCACCGCCAGCACCATGCCGGCCTCCAGCACGAAGTCCTCGCCCGTGAACCCGGTGGCGTAGGCCGGGACCTTCGGGGGCTGGTGCAGTTCACGACCGACGCCGTGGCCCACGAAGTCGGTGACGATGCCGTAGCCGGCGCTGCGCGCCTGCGCTTCCATCGCGGCCCCCACCGCCGACCAGCGCACCCCCGGCCTGGCGCGCGACACCGCAAGATCGATCAGCGCCCGTGTCGCGCGCACCAGCCGCAGCGCGCCCTCGGCGTGCGGGCCGGGGTCACCGCCGCTCACGACGACGCTCACACCCGCGTCCGCGCACCAGCCCAGCGCGCGGGCGCCCACATCGATCGAGACCAGGTCGCCCGCGCGGAGCGAGCGCGCACCGGGCACGCCGTGGACGACCTCCTCGTTGACCGACACGCAGCACGACGCGGGGAAGGGTGATGCCCCCCCGGGGGCGTAGCCCAGGAAGAGCGCCTCGGCGCCCGCGTTCGCGAGAACCGCGCGGACGGCGTGATCGATGGCCAGGGTGGTCGCTCCGGGGGTTGCGGCCGCCGCACCCGCGCGGATCGCGTCCTCAACGATGACGCCGGCGCGACGCACGCCCTCGATGTCATTGGGGCTCAGCAGGGGGATCGCGGGGCTCACCGGCTCACATCGAGCGCGGCCCGCGGACCTTGGGGCCGCGTCCGTCGTCGCCGCCCAGGAACCCGGCGTAGTTGCGCATGAGCAGGTTGGCCTCGATCCGCTGCACGAGGTCCAGCCCGACCGAGACGCAGATCAGCAGCCCCGTGCCGCCCAGGAACTGGGTGACATAGAACGGGATCTGCATCGCGTTGCTCACCACCGCGGGAACCACCGCGATGACCGCCAGGAACGCCGCCCCGACATAGGTGATCCGCTCGAGCACCGTCTCCAGGTACTCCGCGGTCCGCGGCCCGGGGCGCAGCCCGGGGATGAACGAGCCGTGGTCGCGGAGCTGCTTGCTCATCTCCTCCGGGTTGAACTGGACGGTGGTCCAGAAGTAGGAGAAGAAGAAGATCAGCAGGATGAAGCACAACTCGTACAGGTACTCGCCCTGCCCGAACGCATCAGCAAGGAACCGACCGGCGTCCGCGAAGAACCCGGTGGACCCCCCCACCGCGGTGCCCAGCTGGCCGAGCGCGACCGAGGGGATGATCATGAGCGACGAGGCGAAGATGATGGGCATCACGCCGCCGTGGTTCACGCGCAGCGGCAGGTAGGATCGCTGCCCGCCGAAGACCTTCCTTCCGCGGGTGTGCTTGGCCTGCTGCACCGGGATTCGGCGCTGGGCCACGGTGATGAGCACCGCGCCGGCGACGACGAAGACGAACGCCGCCCCCAGGATGATGACGCCCATCCAGGTCAGCGCGGAATCGCCCCCGGTCTCGAGCCCGAACATCGAGGAAGCCCATCCCCAGTTCTTCATCGGGCTGTTCTGGATGACCCAGAAGATCGCCCCAGGCATGCCCGTGAGGATGCCCGCGGTGATGATGAGGGAGACGCCGTTCCCGATGCCGTACTTGTCGATCTGCTCGCCCAGCCACATCAGGAAGACGCAGGACGCGGTCATGGCCGCCACCGCCATCACCCACCACACCGGGTTCCCGGCCCAGTTCACGAAGACCAGCCCGTTCTGACGCAGGAACATCAGCACGGCGAACGCCTGGATGATGCACAGCGCCACCGTGGCGTAGCGGGTCCACTCCATGATCTTCTGGCGCCCGGACGGCCCCTCCTGCTGCAGCTTCTTCAGGGGCTCGTAGGCGGAGGCCAGGATCTGGAAGATGATGCTCGCGGAGATGTAGGGCATGATGCCCAGCGCGAAGA
>DOJA01000083.1:8508-8863 GCA_003511945.1 Phycisphaerales bacterium
GGCATGATGCCCAGCGCGAAGACCGTCGACTGGCTCAGCGAGCCGCCGGTGAAGACCTGCACGAACTGGAACATGCGCCCCAGGGCCGAAGACCCGGTCGCCGAGGCGCGCATGAACTCGGCCAGCTGCTCCTGGTTCACGCCCGGGATTGGGATCCAGAACCCGATGCGATAGACGGCCAGCATGCCCAGCGTGAACAGGATCTTGTTCCGCAGCTCGGGGATCTTGAAGACATTGGCCAGCGCTTGAAGCATCGTGCTCCCGTCGGTTGGTCGTCGCCCGGGTTCGGTCTGAAGCGTGCCGGGGCGAGTGGCTCAGGCCTCGTCGGCGGCCTCCGCCTTCTTGGCGTCGAACT
>DOJA01000083.1:8919-9362 GCA_003511945.1 Phycisphaerales bacterium
CTCCGCCTTCTTGGCGTCGAACTTCTTGGCCGCCCGGCGCTTGGGCTTCTTGTTGAGGTTCTTGGGCGAGCGGTCCTCGCTGTTGCGGTCCACGCCCCGGACGATATCCCGCCGCGTGCCGGTCTCGTGGACCGAGCCGCCCGCGTCGGTGACCATCTTCCGAACGGAGTCCGACACCCGCGCCGCGGTGATGCTCAGCTTCACCTTCAGGGCCTTGTCCGCGCCCTCGCCCAGCGACCCCAGGACCTTGAGGGGCCGGGAGGTGTCGCGGATGAGCCCCGCCTTGGCGAGCCGTTCCGCGGTGACCTCGCCGCCGCGCGCGAAATCGGGGTGCGCCAGGATGGCGCCGAGGTTGACGATCCAGTAATCAACCTTGAAGGCCCAGTTGCTGAACCCGCGACGGCTGATGCGCCGGAAGTAGGGCATCTGACCGCCCTCGAACC
>DOJA01000083.1:9471-9644 GCA_003511945.1 Phycisphaerales bacterium
GGCCGCTGCCCTCGCCGCGCCCGATGCGCTTCCGGGCCCGGTACTTGCCTGCGAGTGCGGTGATCTCGTGAATCATCATCGGAAGACTGCTCCCGCCCGCTCAGGGGCGTGCTGGACTTGAACCCTAGGACCCCCGTGCCGATCAGGCCGGCGCTCCGCCACCCCCGCCCCCG
>DOJA01000081.1:0-212 GCA_003511945.1 Phycisphaerales bacterium
TGGCGCGGGGGGACCGGGGCGCGCGCGCGGGGCGGGACGACAGCACGCCGCAGATCGAATGGCGGGCGCGCGAACTGTCCGAGCGGTTCGAGATGGTCGTCACAGGCGTGGGCAAAGCGAACGCGGCAGGGGCCGTGGCGCGGGTGCTGGACGCGGGACGACACGCGGGGGTGATCAACCTGGGCGTCGCGGGGGCGCTGCCGGGGGCGCTT
>DOJA01000081.1:295-3802 GCA_003511945.1 Phycisphaerales bacterium
CCGGGGGCGCTTCCGGGGGCGCTTCCGGGGGCGCTGCCGGGATCCGGGCTCGCGCTCCGCCCGCCGGCGGCGGTGCTGGCGACGGTGAGCGTCTACGCGGACGAGGGCCTGCTGACGCCCGAGGGATTCAGGGATGTCGCGTTGATGGGGTTCCCGCCCGATCAGGGGACCGGCGGCCCCGGCACGGTCCGCATCGCCGCGCATGAGTCGCTCGTCGCGGCGATTCGCGGATTGGTCGATGCGAGCGGTCCGGTGGCGACGGTCTCGACCTGCTCGGGGACGGACGCGCTGGCGGAGGGCGTGCGCGCGCGGACCGGCGCACTGGCGGAGGCGATGGAGGGGGCGTCGGTGGGGTTCACGGCGGCGCGTCTGGCGCCGGGGCTTCCCTTCGCGGAGGTTCGCGTGATCAGCAACAGCACCGGGGACCGCGCCGCCCAGCAGTGGGACCTGGCGGGGGCGCTGGAACGGCTGGCGCGGTTGGCGTCGTCCTTATAACGACACCCCCTTGGCGCGGGGAGCGGGGCTGGCGCGCCCCGCGGGGGCGGTCCTCCGGGGCGGGCGGGCCGGGAATGCAACGGATTGCGTGCCGGGCTCAACGGGCCACACGACTCACCCGATGGAGGGACGGTGTGTGAGAGCTGCCCTCGCGTAGAGCCGGGTGGCGCCCAGGAGCCCGGGTCATGTCGTTCGGTCTGTTCAAGTCGAGCGCGCCGCCCATCGCGGTGGACTTTGGGGTGTCGGCTCTGAAGATGCTTCAGCTGCTGCCGGGCGATCCCCCGTCGCTGCTGGCGGCGGCGATGCTGGCCACCCCGGACGAGCTGATCGACAAGCCCGCGGAGCGCCTGTCGTTCCAGACCGAGGCGCTGCCGAACCTGCTCCGCAAGGGCGGGTTCCGGGGCAAGCGGGCGGTGTGCAGCGTGTCGTGCACGCAGGCGTTCGTGCAGCACATGCAGGTGCAGCCGACGCCCGGCGCTCGGACCGAGTTCCTGGTGTCGGAGCAGGTGCGCCTGATCACGGGGCGGGACCCCTCGGGCTTCGTGCTGCGCCACATTGATGTGTGCGAGGTGAGCCGCGGGGGAGTGAAGAAGCAGGAGGTGATCGTCATCGCGCTGCCGCGGGAGACGGTCATCGAGCACATGAAGGCGCTGAAGTCGGTGCGCCTGGAGCCGGTGGGCGTCCACACGGAGCACATGGCGCTGTCGCGCTCGATCGGGCACCTGCAGCGCCGGGCCGAGGACAAGCAGTCGACCATCATGCTGGTGGACCTGGGGTACGGCTCGACGAAGGTCGTGGTCGTGCGCGAGGGCGAGCCGGTGCTGGCCAAGTCGGTTCTGATCGCGGGGCGTCAGCTGGACGGTGCGGTGGCGAAGGCGGGCAAGTGCGCCCTGAGCGACGCGCGACGGCGCCGGGCGGTGGATGGCGTGAGCCGGGTCTCGCCCCTGCAGAGCGCTCCCCGCGCGATCCTCTCGGCTTCGAGCGCCGTGCCGGCCGCCAAGTCCACCTCCGGGGGCTCCGGGGGCGGCTCCGGGGGCGGCACCGGGGCGACGACGCTGGCGGAGGACCGGCGCGTGAACGCGACGCCCCCGGGCTTCACCGCGCTGACGCCGGGCGTGGCGCCGCAGGACGACCCCGCGCTCGCGGAGCAGACGCTGGCGGAGACCATCGCCGACGAGATCGCCATGTGCCACCGCTACCACCAGGCGCTGTTCCCCGACCACGCGGTCGACCGCGTGATCTTCACCGGGGGCGGCGCTGAGCGCCCCGACCTGTGCCAGGCGGTGACCAACGCCCTGCGCCTGCCGACGCTGGCGGCCGACCCGCTCAGCGGGCTCCCCCGCCCCGGCGACTTCAAGGCGCTGGGGCTCGACCTTTCACGCCCGACGCCCGGGTGGGCCATGCCCCTGGGGCTTGCCGTTTCCCCGACCGACCTGTGACGCGACCCTGCGCGGAGTTCACCGATGCTCAGTTTCAACCGGAACAACAGCGCGGCGACGGACCGCTCGTTCCTCCCCGAGGACTACCTGGAACGCCGGGTGGAGCGCCGGACGAACCTGTTCTCGCTCACGCTCTTCGCGGTTGTGATGGCGGGCGTGGTCGGCGCGTTCCTGGTGACGCACCGCCAGTGGAACGATGTCCGGCGCTACCAGGAAGCGATCAATGTGCGCTACTCGCAGGCGGCCAAGGAGATCGAGCAGCTCAAGACGCTGGAGAAGCAGAAGAACGAGCTGCTGGAGAAGGCGGAGGTGACGACGGCGCTGATCGAGCGCGTCCCGCGGTCGATCCTGCTGGCGGACATCATCAACCGCATGCCGACGGATGTGACGATGCTCGACTTCGAGCTCAAGAGCAAGCGCGGGACGAAGGTCGTCTCGCGGGCGCAGGCGGCCGACAAGGCGGCGCCGACGAAGAACAATGTCGCGGCCCGGACCGCCCCGAACGCCAAGGGGGCCAAGGGCGCCCCGACACCCAAGCCCGAGGCGGTCGCGCCGTCGTTCGAGACCCGGCTCACGCTGATCGGCGTGACCAAGACCCACGAGAATGTCGCGCGGTTCGGCGCGGCGCTGCAGCAGTCCGGGCTGCTGTCGCAGGTGGAGCTCATCTTCTCCGAGAAGACGCAGATCCAGAACCAGGAGATGAACCGGTTCCGGTTCGAGGCGAACCTGCGCAAGGACGCGGACGCCCGGAAGATCGAGCCGATGACCGCCTCGCGCCAGGGCGAGGGGGAGTCGGGGGCCAAGGACGAGCCGCGGACCGCGGAGGCGGGCGCGGACGAGGGAGGGCGCTGAGATGCACTTCGGGCTGCGTGAACTGATCTTCCTGCTGGTGCTGATCGCGATGCCGGTGTCGTCGTACTGGTTCGTGTTCCGGCCTCAGAACGCCGAGATCGAGCAGGCGAAGCTGGAGATCAAGCACAAGGAGCAGATGCTGGAGAAGCTGTCGAAGGCGACGGCCCAGAACGACGACCTGGAACGCGCCAACGCGGAGATCGCCGAGGGCATCTCCATGGTCGAGTCCCGCCTGCCCGACACGAAGGAGGTCGAGGTGGTGCTGGAGCAGGTGGCGTCGCTGGCGAAGGAGTCCAAGCTGGTGCTGGCGAAGGTGCGGAGCGGGAAGCCCGTTCCGAGCGCACGGTACATGGAGCAGCCGCTGGACATGACGATCTCTGGGGACTTTGACGACTTCTATGCCTTCCTGCTGAAGGTCGAGGAGCTGCCCCGCATCACGCGCCTGCCCGACCTGAAGGTGAAGAAGCTGGACGATGTGGACGGGTCGATGGAGGCGTCGTTCACGCTGAGCATCTACTTCGAGCCCGAGTCGGGCTCCGCGCCGTCGGCTGCCCCCGCGCCATGAAGGTGAAGGGCGGCAAGCACGGTGTCGAGGAGAAGCCCGCGGTGGTCGACGCCGGGGACGGCACATCGCCGATGGTGGCGTCGGGCCCGGTGGGCGCGGTGCAGTCGGCGCTCGGCCGGCTGGGCGGCTTCGCCGTGCTCGCGATGATCATCGTCG
>DOJA01000316.1:0-1036 GCA_003511945.1 Phycisphaerales bacterium
GGGCGGGGGGGCGCCGGTGAAGGCGCGCTCCCATTGGTACAGGTCCTCGGCATCGACTGCCCCGTTCTGGCTGAGGTCGGCGGGCTCGAAGTAGGGGAGCGCCGGGTTGCGGGGAAGGAGGAGGTCGAACACCACCGGGCGGTGGTCGGTGTGGACATTGGTCGCCGTGGAGTCGCCGTTG
This sequence comes from Phycisphaerales bacterium, assembly GCA_003511945.1. Classification (GTDB taxonomy): domain Bacteria; phylum Planctomycetota; class Phycisphaerae; order Phycisphaerales; family UBA1924; genus UBA11155. The sequence continues at coordinate 182 of DOJA01000316.1, forward strand.
GCGCGGAGCCCGTTGTCCTCGTTGGAGTAGTAGACGAAGCCCATCGAGTTGAGCTCGGCCTGGGTGTACGAGCCGGCGGGCGCCTCGAATTCGAACTGCGAGGCGAGCTCGTTGTCGAGGCAGATGTAATCGAGCCGGGAGGACTGGCCCGGGAAGGTCGCGATGATCGTGCTGGGGCTGGTGCGTCCGCTGAGGGTCTCGACGGGGAGGTTGTTGATCCCGGACGAGACGAGCGGGTTGGTGCTGGTGAAGAAGAGCCCCGAGAGCGTGCCGTCGCTGTTGTTGTTGGAGTTCAGGTCGCCCGTGAAGACGACATTGACACCCCCCCCGAAGTTGAGTTCGAAGGAGGCATTGTTGCCGCAGGAGTTGGCCTCCTGGGTGCGGGTGGACTGGGAGGAGGCGTCGCTGAAGGCCTTGAAGTGAGCGTTGTAGACCCAGAGGGGCTTGAGGGCGCCGGCGGGCTGGATCTTGGTCTTGACGACATCCCGCGGCCCGGGCGTCGCGAAGGAGACCGAGGAGACGACAATGATCCCCGGGCGGATGAGCGTGGCGTTGAAGTTGAAGCCGTCGCCGTTGGCGGTGCGGAGGTCGTAGCCGGGCAGGTGGGTGTTTCGGAAGGCGGTGAGGTTGGCGACATCCCCCTGATCGACCTCCTGGAGGCAGACGACATCGGGGACGAGGCCGGTGTTGGGGCCGGTGGCGTCGAGGTCCTGGACGGTGATGACCTTGCCGAAGGCGATGGCCCGTGCGGAGCCCGGGGCGCCGATGCCGTCCTTGAGGTTCCAGGTGACGATCCGGAGTGGCACGGGGGGCAAGGGGGGTGCGGCGCCGGCGCTCGCGTCGAGCGCGGCCCCG
>DOJA01000316.1:1148-1410 GCA_003511945.1 Phycisphaerales bacterium
GCTCGCGTCGAGCGCGGCCCCGGAAAGAGCCAGAGCGGCGAGCAGGGCGCGGGGGTGGGTGTTCATGGCGGGGCCTCGATGCGGGTGCTGGACGGACGGCTTCGACGGTAGGAGGGATTGACGCTGGCGTCGAGACGCGCGGCGTGGTCGGCGCCTCCAAAAAAAGGAGCAGGCGGACCGGGGTGAGCCGGTCCGCCTGCGGGGTTGAAACGGGGTCAGAGACCTGGAAGGGTTGCCTCAGAGCCCCTCACAGAATCACTCC
>DOJA01000316.1:1666-5035 GCA_003511945.1 Phycisphaerales bacterium
GTTGCCGACGCAGCAGACGAAGGTGCCGGTGAAGGCGCCCAGCTTGACCATGGCGACGCCCCGGGCGGTCTGCTCGTTGATGCGGAACTGGTTGGCGGGGACCGTGTCGTAGAGGAGCCCGCCGGTGTAGAGGAACGAGGTGGGGCCGGCGGTGGGGACGGGCGAGCCGTCGGGGAAAGTGGCGAAGTTGGTTGGGACGCCCGCGGTGTACTGGGTGCCGGAGGCGCGGAAGTTGAGGGCCAGGACGCCCCCGGAGCGGGAGAATCCGTCGCGGCCGAAGATGTCGGAGTTCAGGAAGTTGTCGGTGGGGAAGAACCCGAGGGTGAGAGAGCGCTCGCCCGCGGCGCCGTCGCCCGGGAAGGCGTCGGTGAGGACATCGCCGCCCTCGCCGCCTTCGAGGATCTTGTGGAGGGTGTCGGTGGTGGGCTCCCAGACGAACAGGGCGGTCTCGCTGGCCACGAGGGCACGGGTGTCGGGGGTGAAGGGGTTGATGTCCCAGTCGCCGAGCTGCTCGCGGACGACGCGGGTGATCGCGGTGAAGGCGACGCGTCCCTCGTCGTCGATCGAGAGACCTGAGATCGGCTGCACACCGACTTCCTGGAAGGTGCCGGGGGTGGTTTCTTCGGTCGTGACGACATCGGCGGGGATGATGGGGAGCATGTCGTTGCCGAGGTCGCCGTTGAAGGTGATGACCTTGGCGAGGGTGTAGCCCTCGATGCGGGTTCCGAGGGGGTTCCAGATGGGGTCGTAGACGCGGGCCTCGTAGCGGTTGGGGACGACGCCGTTGTTGACCCAGACGGCGGCGATCTGGCCCTTGCGGTTCATGTCGAACTGGCTTTGGGTGGCGGTGCCGGCGGTGTTCGGGTTCGCGCCGGTGGCCTGCTTGTCGATGAACTTGAGGTTGGGGTCGGTGTTGAAGTGGTCGGCGGCGCCCATGGCCAGGGGCATCGTGCTGTCGTAGGCCCCGCCGTGCTGCGTGCCCTCGCCACCGGCGGCGTCCGCTTCGATGAGGATGGTGTTGTTGGCCAGGGTGGGGTCGGCGCCCTCAAAGTTCATGCGGGGCGCGCCGCCGGCGGTGGTGATGGTGTCCACGGCGATGAACAGCACCTCGGCGCTGCCGCCGGAGAAGGGCGATCCGCCGGAGAACCCGATGCCGTGGGCGATGTAGACCGCGGTCCCGCCCGCGGGAAGGTCGACGGTGGCGACGACGGGCTGGGTCTGGCGGGCATCGCCCGCGGTTTCGCCCGCGGGGTTGGTGGGCAGGGGCACCCCGGTCTGAAGCCAGGTGGCGGCGTGCCCGCCTCCGAAGGTGCCGTTGGTGTTGTTGGGGGTGCCGGAAACGGGGCTGTTGCCGGCGCCGCGGTAGGCGCAGACCCCGTTCACCGCGGCAGAGAAGACGCCCATCGCGGCGGCAGGGGCTCCGTTGAAGTGCGTGACGGCCGTGATGAGGTCGTTGTCGTTCACCGGGGCGGCGACATTCTCGTCACGGGTGGCGCTGGGCGACCCGATGAAGACCGAGCCGATGACCGTCGGGGTCGTCGGGTTGATCCCGGTCTCGGCGGCGTTGCCGACATTGACCGCGGTTTCGATGAGCACCTGGAAGGGCGCGATGGCCACGGGAACGACGCCCAGGGCGGGGGCGTTGTTGAAGAAGCCGATGTTGTTCTGACCGACGCCGGCGCCGGTGCCGAAGCGCTCGTAGAGGACGATGGTGCCGTCGGGCAGGATGGTGCCGGGCGAATCGCTGAGGGTGTTCGTCGCGTTCTCGACGAGAATCTGGTTGTTGCTCTCGGCGCTGGTCAGGGTGCTGGCGGCGTCGGTGGTGGACATCAAGGTGAGCTGACGCTGCACCCCGGCGTTGGCCCCGAACACGGTGAGCAGAGCGACCGGGTTCCCGTTGACGACCTCGACCTGCGACCCATTGAGCAGGCCGCGGTCGCCGGGTTCGATGAAGGGGATCCAGACGGTGCTGGGCGCGAACGATCCGCCGGCGCCCTTCACCAGGACGGCCGGGCGCACGGTCTGGTACTGCCCGGCCTGGTTGGTGGGGTCGTAGTTGCCGGCGATCGCCGCGCCGGCCATGATCGCCACGGTGGACGCGCAGCGCGGCCACATCTTCCAACGGTTCTTCGTCGTCATCTGTGATCTCTCCGATGGTTGGGCGCAGCTCGACGCCGCGCGATCTCTCTCGACGGGCTGCGGAGACACCCCCCCGGGTGTGCGGGCCGCAGGCGAGAGGGGGAACATATCACGCGGGCCGCGCCGAGCGAAGGGGCTTTACCGGATCTTCACGGGGAGGGGCCGGAGCGGTTGGTCCCGCGGCGCAGAAAAGAAGACGGGCCGACGGTGGTCGTCGGCCCGCGGGAGTGTCACAGAGATTTGCCAGGCAGTGGTTTACGGCACGAAGAACTTGCCGTTGGTTTCGCGGATGTCCAGCTTGGCTTCGTCCTGCACCTCGGAGCCCAGCTCCGAGCGCGAGGGGTACCAGAAGACCGCCTGCCGGGACTCTTCTTCCGCGAGCGCCGAAGCGCTGCCATCCCAGAACGCGGCGTTCATCTTCCCGCCATGGCGGTAGGTGGTCGCGATGTTGGCCCCGTTCGAGGGATTGCCCTGGTCCTTTCTGGCATAGGACACCGACCACTTCGCGGCTGCGCCGCTGTCCACGAAAGCGCCGTACAGGCCGCCGGCCTTGTCGTCGCCGGCATCGGGAGAGATCCACGCGCGCCCGTCAATCTTGGAGCCCGTGGCCTCAACCACGCGGTGGGCGTCGGCGATGGCGATCTTCTTCGAGGCGTTGCCGACCCGGTCGTACTTGGGCTGGTAGGCGGTGGGGATCTTGCAGGCGCCCTTTTCCCAGTCCGGCTGGCCCCAGGCGGTGGTGTTGACACCGGTACCAACCTGCTGGCCGAACCAGAGGAACCCCGAGGGCATGATGAACGAGACGCCCGGGAATCCCCCCATGGTCGAGGCCAGGTCCTTGATGTCCTGGGGTGAGTTCGAGGTCGGCTGGGAGATCTCGCGCATGGCGGGATCCTTGAACTCGTTCATGAGCTTGAGCAGGCGCTCGGCCCGCTTGGCGGGGAGGTTCTCGCCGTCGAGTGCGGCGGTCATCCAGTCCCAGGTCTGCGTGGGCAGGTTGGACTTGTTGTCCAGGGGCTTGTCGGTCTGAGTTTCAAGAATTCGGACGCGGAGCCCGGTGGTGTTGAGCCCGGGGATCCAGCTGTCGTTCGAGGACGCGTAGGAGATGAGGCCTGTGGTCAACTGCTTCTGCATGGCCAGGCCCTTGGTCTGGAAGGCCGCCGAGCGGGCTCGTCCGAGGGCCGGGAGCAGGATGCCGATCAGAATGGCGATGATCGCCACCACGACCAG
>DOJA01000316.1:5129-5482 GCA_003511945.1 Phycisphaerales bacterium
CCAGGAGTTCGATCAGGGTGAAGGCCGCACGGGGCGCTGAGCCGAGTCGACGGTGGGTCATGTCTGAGGTTCCTCTCACACTTTCTGAATGAAGTCGATTCTTGCGCTGACGCCCCTGCGGGGCTGGCGATTCGTGGCGACGAGACAGCCCGATCTCCAAACGGTCTGTCTCAGGGGACATACGCCCGCCACCGGGCCGCGGATCCCGCCGGAGGTCGGTCGGCTGAATCCGGAACCGGCTTCCCGGGAGCGGAGCGGCAGTCGCCCATCATGACCTGATCTTGACACAATCGCAACAATTGGTGTTGAGCGCGGGAGTCGGGATCCAGCCCCCGGAGCCCAGCCCCCGGACC
>DOJA01000200.1:0-13590 GCA_003511945.1 Phycisphaerales bacterium
GGGGGACGGGGGCAGGAGGCGGGGGGACTCAGGCGATCAGCGGCCCCTCGATGTCGATCCCCGGCTTCGCGCCGTGGTGCTCCACCGCCGACTTCCAGTTCCTTCCGAGCATATAGAACCGCAGACTGTCCGTCTGCGGATCGATCGTGCCGAGCAGACGGTGCTTCAACGCCGCCCACTGCCCCGGATCGACCTTGCACTCAAACACCGAGTTCTGCACACGCTGCCCGTAGTCCAGGCAGGCCCGCGCCACGCGCTGCAGTCGCTTGCGCCCCGCAGCGTCCACCGTGGACACATCGTACGCCACCAGGACATACATCCGTCGGCTCCTTGCCCTCGAACGCGGCGGTCACTTCCACACGAACGGCGGGTAGGCATCCAGATCGCCGCGCAGGTGCCTGGCCAGCAGACGCGCCTGCAGATGAACGAGCAGCCCGACCGTGGTTCGTTCGTTCAAGAACGGGTGAACAATCTCCTCCTGCTTGCGCTCCTGGTACGCCTTCACTACCGCCTTGCGCGTGGCCTCGTTCATCAGGACGGCGCCCGAGGCCGTGGCCTCGAACCCTGAGGCGGTCACCTGCCCGCGGTTCATCAGCGAGAGCGCCAGGCGGTCGGCCAGGAACGCGCGGAACTCCTCCATGAGGTCGAGCGCCAGCCCGGGCCTGCCGGGGCGGTCACGGTGCAGGAACCCGACGGCGCCGTCCAGCCCGGCGCTCTCGCACGCGGTCCGCGCATCGTGGGCGAGCATCGCGTAGAGGAACGACAGCAGGGCGTTCGGCGCATCCAGCGGCGGGCGCCGCGAGCGCTCGTTGAACACGAACGACGGGCTCCTTGAGGTGATCAGGTGATTGAACGCACCGAAATAGATCTGCGACCCCTCGCCCTCGTACCCGCGGACCCGATCGAGGTCGGGCTCCGCCCGGGCCAGGTCGACCGTGGCCGCCATCCGCCGGGCGGCCCCCGCGAGTTCCGTGTTCCCCGGATCGTCGGGCCGGTCGCGGGCGGCGCGGAGCAGCACCGTCCGCGCGTTGAGCAGCTTGCCCAGCACGAACGACCTCGCCAGCCCGGCGGAGCGCTCGGGATCGTCGGCCCAGCGGTACTGCGTCCGCCGGAGCAGCACATTCCCAGGCGTGAACCCGCTCACCCGCGCCATGAACCGCCCGTGCTCGGTGCAGAAGGAGACCGACGCCCCCGCTTCCGCCGCGAGCGCCATGAGCGCCGGGCTGACGCCCACCCGCCCGAAGCAGACGATCCCGCCCAGGTTGTGGATCGGGACCCGGAAACGGACCTCGTCCTCGACCCGGACGGCGACCGCCTGCCCGTCCTTGGCCAGGTAGGCCCCCTGGGTGAAGACGAAGAGGGTGTTGAGGTGGTGCTTCATGACTCCGTTGGCGGCGTTGAAGACACGGTCGCGGCGCACAAGCGATCGAGATACCCCGCCGCCGACCTGGCCCGGTCGGCGCGGGCCGGCAGGCACAGGTCCAGCAGCGAGCACCGATCGCACTTCTTCTCCCGCGCCGCGATCGGCGTTCGTCCCGAGGCGATGAGCGCCCGCAAGCGGGCGGCGGCGGTCTCGGTCTGCGCCCGAAGCCGCGCGTCGAACGCGACATCCAGGCGCCGACGCGTGCGCCCGTAGAAGATCGCCCCGCCGGGGACACCGACGCCCAGCATCTCCTCGAGGCACAGGGCCTGCGCGCACAACTGGACCGTGTCGCACCCGTTCCGCTTCGGACGCCCGCGCTTGTACTCCACGGGGAAGGGCGTCGGCGCGGCGCCCGGGCGCTCCGGGGGGTGGAACTCGACGACATCCGCCATCCCCGCGAGCCCCAGACGCAGGGAGCGCAGGGCCAGGGCGCGCGTGCTCCCTGTCCCGTCGCGGGTCTGGCGACGCCCGCCGCCGCGCGGGCCGGTCTTCTCGGCGTGGGCCTTGTCGTGGAGGTGACGACCCTCGACGGTGAGCCGGTTCTCCGCCCACAGCCCCTCGATGTGGATGAGCGCGCACTGGCGCTCGCAGAACAGCAGGTGCTGGAGCGCGGAGATCGGGAGCAGGTCGTCCTCGTCGTACACCAGTCCCCATCCGATCGCGCTAGATCCACCGCTCGATCGTGACGCCGGACGGCAGGCCCTTCTCGTTGACGATGACCGTGTAGTCGCCGAACGAGCGCGCCGGTCGATTCTCATTGCGAACCTCCGGCTTCAGCTTCACCTCGACGCGCTCGAACAGCTGATCGGACCGCGCGTTGCCCATCCTGTTCTCGTGCCGGAAGGCGATGCAGGCGCAGGGCTTCATCCCCGTGCGGGCGGCGGACTTGTCGTTCTCGAACATCAGGTTCAGGGCGTTCTTGAAGAGCTCAAGGTCGCTCTCGGAGAACCCCGTCTGCTCGGCCAGCGGGGCGCTGATGAAGGCGTGCGCGCGGTAGAGCCCGTAGGGCACGGTGAACTTGCGTGCCATGGTGCGCTCCTTCTCCAGATCCTTCTCGTTGGTGACGGCGCACCGAGTGAGGGCGTGCTCCGAAGCGACGATGGGGCAGATCGAGCGCGAGAATGAGAACTGGACAGGGCCGCGGACTTGACCGGCAGACTTCTTGATCTTGGATCGCTGCTTGTCGCCGTCCTCCGTGTCGGCGGCTTTCTTGTCGCCCGTGGACATCACCGCCCCGAAGGTGCGAATGTCGTAGTAGTTCTCGCACATCCAATCGCGAGCGAGGTCCTCGTAGTGGCGTTCGGGCTTCGGCATGGACTTCTTGTTCTTCTTCCACTTCTCCCAGGCCTTGAGGGCCTCCTTGACATCATCGCTCTTCTCATAGGGTTCTTCGATCAGTTCGTTCAGCACAGCTCTCTCGGTAACAAAGATCCGATACGGCGACTTGTTGCCGTGCGTGCTCGTGATCAGGTTCCGCACCTTCCGCTTCAGGCACACATCCGTGACGAGCCCCTGGTTCGTCTCCGGGTCCAGCCGCGGCAGGTTGCCGGCGTCCGGGTCGCCGTTGGGGTTGCCGTCCTTGATGTCGAACAGGTACACGATGTCGTAACGGCTCTGCACGGGGGAGTCGGATGGCTTGGGCATGGGGTGGTCCTTTCTATTTACTCGTCGTCGGACTGCTCGGGAAGGGCGTTCGCCTTGCCGAGAGCGGGGGCGATGGCATGCAGGATGGAAGCGTCGTCCCAGGTCCTTTCGCGGGCATCAATGACAATCAGCCGCCCGTTCGCGCCGCCCTCAGGAGTGATGTCGGTCTTCAAGTACTGGGCGTGCTTGATCGTCCATCGATCGTTGTAGTCCGCCTGGTCGTCATTGCGTGCGCCACCGACATATTCGATGAACACGGTGCTGGCCTTGGTTGCGCCGAAGACCACGAAGTCCGGGTAGCGATCAGGCCCTTCGGCCAGCATCACGCGGGGTTCATAGGCATACGAGACTCCGATCTTCAGGAGGCAGTCGGCGACCCGGACTTCGCCCCGCGAAGCCACCCACTCGCCCCGCTTTGTCCTGAAGCGCCGATCTCGATCAACTTGTCTTCCAATGTCCTCCAGCGCATCAGACTGCTGATAGAACCCGAGCAGGAAGACTCCCTGCTGCCGCAAGTCAAGCGAGGTGGGCAGCGTGTCACCCAACTGACACGCGATGGCGCGGACCTCGTCGCGGACGAACTGTTCGAGGTCGCCGAGCCGCTTCGGAGGGTCGGGATGGAGCTTAGGAAAATATGCCACTTCAGCGGTCTTCAAGATTCGCGGAAGGACGAGTCCGGGCGAACTCATGATCCCACCCAGATTCCTGCGTACCACAGTCGAGTTGACCTTCTCCATGGCTTTGAGTTGCGCAAAGTCGACGGTGGCCAGGAGTCGTCCGCAGTGATACGCCTTGTCGGAGTGGATGCAGTTCACGGCGATGTCCATGTTGGCGCCCTCGTTTCTGTTCAGTATGGCCTTGATGATCGATGCCCTGCGATGCCTCGCGTGTTCGGCGTACAGCCGCTTGTCGGAATCCACAAACCCCTCCGCCCGCACGCGCCCGATCACGCCCGCCAGCAGGCGATCGGGGTAGGGCGCGCCCGTCAGCACCGCGCGGGTCACCGCCGCCACCAGCCCCTTGTCGGCCTTCTCGTGGTCCGGGCGCCCGTCCTTCAGGGGCAGCGTCTCGCCCACGATGTCGCGGATCGACGGGATCCGGTACCCCTCGGGCGCCCCGTCGAGTCCAAGAGCCGCGTGGTGCTCCCCGAGGCGCTCGGCCAGGTCCCCCACCGTGCTCTTGAGCCAGAACCGCACCTGCAACCGGGCGGCGTTGGGCGACAGCCCGAGGATGAAGAACGCCGTGCCGGACTCGCCAAGTTCCCTCGAGGTGTCCAGTCCCTGCCGCAGACGATCCAGCACCTCCCGGATCTTCTCGGCCCGCCCCGGCTCCTCCGGCGCGGCGTCCCCGAAGAAGCCCTCGAACAAACCCTCCATCGGGACGGGGCATTCAGCCCAGAAGACAAAGGTGTCGTCCCCGATCGAGACCTTGCGGCTGCGCTGCTCCAGCAGGTGATTGAGCGCCGTGCAGTACCGGAACGCATCACGCACGCCGATCGGGGCGTTGTACGACTGCGACTTGCCGTACGACTCGAAGGCGGAGCGGTTGAAGGACACGATCGCCGCCCCGGCGGCCTGCGCCCGGGCGGCCTGCGCCCCGCCGACGCCCTTGATCTTCGGCTCGTGCAGGCGCGCCAGGGGCTGGGGCTCTCCGCTGATCAGACTCGGCGCCACCGGCGGCCTGTCATCATCCGACGACGACCCGTCGAGCGTCGCGTTCCAGTAGGCCTTGACCCGCGGGCGCTCGTGAACGAACCCGACCTGGCCGCGGATCTCGAAGACCCCGAAGTAGGTGCCGAGGGCTGCGAGCGCCTCCGCCTCGGCCGCGTGGGCCGCGGGGTCCCACGATCGGAGAAACCGGCAGACGGCGGAGAAGTGCTCGTCGCCGACCTTGCTTTCGAGCGCCAGATGGCGCTCCCGGAAGGCCTCGAACGACCGGCGGACCCGCGCGGTGTCGGCCTTCTTGCCCGAGTCCTTGGCCTCGACGAGCAGCCCGAGCATGTACGACGCGTTGTCCCACAGGAAGCCCGGGTTGATCCCGCTGCCGCTGGGCTTGGACTGGCCCGGCACGGTCAGGAGCGCCGGCTTGGCGTAGGTCTTCTTGCCGATCGTCTCCTCGATGCGCGCATCCTGGACAGCGACGAAGGCGCCGTCGGGTTCGATGACCACCTTGAACGCCACCTTCTGGCGGCTCCACCCGAATGGGGCAATGCCCCCCGCGGGGTCGCCCTCGATGCGGTCGAAGTAGTTGATGAGCTCCGGGATGATCACGAACGCACCTCCGGGCCATGGAACGAGGGGACTTCGATCACGCCGTCCTCCATCGTGGCGCGGAATAAGCGGGGCGTCATGTTGTTGTCGAAGTCGATGTCGTGGAGCATGAAGCCCAGGTCGCGTTTGCCGCGGAGTTCCTCCGGGCGCGCGGGGATCGGGTCGGGCGCGGGGGCGAAGTCGCACGCGCATTCGCGAGTCCCGAGGTAGGGGCGGTGAAAGCACTGCCCGCGCTCGAGGCGCCGGTTGAAGCAGTCGGCGTGCTTGGCCAGGGCCGCCTGAGGAGTCATCCTCGTGCCGTCCCGCTCGCTGGGATCGAGCACCTCGATCCGCGCTTCGAAGATGTAGGCGACATCCCGAAGGAAAGTGGACGCCCGCTGCTGGCGTTCGTCCTCGACGAAGAGCCCGAGCGCGCCGACGCCCGACGCCATGGCTCTCGACACGCTCCCCGCGGGGATCTTCGACCCCACCTCGTTCCGGCGCACGCTGAGATAGCGGATCGGATTGAGTACGATGATCCGCTCGACGACCCACCGCACCTGGGGTTTCCAGTAGATGGCCTCGAGCACGCCCCGGGCCGCCGAGGGCGTGGGCGCGTCGTACGAGACCCGCTCAACTTTCATCTCGGGGCGGGTGAAGAGGGCGAGGTCGGACCAGACATGGACGCGGAGGGGTTTGGTTGACACTTCAGTCCTCCCGTTCGAGCGGACCACGCCAGCAGCGGCCGCGCCGCATGTCTGGCGAGCTGCGTATCCGAACGAAGTGCGAATGTATATCCCTTCCAACACCCAAACAAGGGCCGATCCCAGAGTTCGAAGGTGGCTCGGATGTGGCCGGACCTAACGGTGTGGGAACTCGCGCGACCCCAAGCTCTTACGAGTACTGCGAGCGCAGCGGGCACCGGTCACAGCAGCAAAGATTCAGGCGGAATCCCAACCACCTCCGCCTTCACGCCGACCTCGTCGTCGTACGCCGCCTTGTTCGTCAGCACCCAGAATGACCCGTCCACCACGGTGACGGCCCCGCCCCGCTCCATGGCATCTCGAACCCGCGAGGGCACGCTGACCGTGAGCCGCTGGAACTGCCGGAACGCATTGCGGTCGCGGCGCTCCAGCGCCCGCTGTACGCGCGAGAGCAACACGCCGCCCATCGTCCCGTAGGGCACGATGATCGGCTCCTGGTGATCCTCGATCATCCTGAACTCCCGCGAGGCGGTGCGGAACTGCGCCTCCAGTGTGCTCTGGGGCGACACGAGCCGGAAGCGGTCCATGACCCCCGGCCTGTCCCACGCCGCACCCCCCGCCCGCGATCGTTCGCGGTCGTACGACTTCTCGAAGTAGCGGGTGATCGCATCCGGCCCCAGCGGGTTGTCGAGATGGTCGGGCAACACCTGGGCCGCGTCGTCCGCCGCGAGCATGATCGAGTGCGGCGGTCTCCACTTCCCGTCACCCCTGAACACCACCACCCTCCCGAGCCCGGGCAATCTCCCCTCGCGGTTGCACCGCCCCGCGGCCTGCGCGATCGAGTCCAGCCCCGCCATCGCGCGGAAGACCACGGGGAAGTCGACATCCACCCCCGCTTCCACCACCTGAGTGCTGACGACCCGGCAAGTCTCACCCGCCCTGAGTCGGCGCTCGATCTCCTGGATCTTGTCGCTCCGGTGCGCGGCACACATGCTCGCGCTGAGGTGGATGGCCTCTTCGTCGTTCGCCTTGACAAGGGCGTACAGCGCCGCCGCGTGGCCCCGGGTGTTCACGATGCACAGCGCCCGCGGCTCGGCGCAGATTGCCGCTGCGGTCGCCTCGTCGCTCATGTCCACAGGCGGCGCGACCCGTACCCGCTCCAGGGCCCGGAACACTCCGGGCGCCGCGTCGCCCATGATCTCGGTGACCCCGCGCAGGCCGATCGGGAACCGCTCGCGGTGCGTCACCGCCGGCTGGGTCGCGGTGCAGAGCACCACGGTGCATCCGTGGTCGTGCACGAGGCACCGGACCGCCGCCAGGCACGGGCGCAGCAAGGACGCCGGCAGCGCCTGCGCCTCGTCCAGAATGATCACGCTCCGCGCGATGTTGTGCAGCTTGCGGCACGCAGACGGGCTCGCGGCCATCAGCGACTCGAACAGTTGCACATTGGTCGTGACGATCACCGGGGCGTCCCAGTTCTCGGTGACCAACCGCGATCGCTCGGTCTCCTTCGAGGGATCGAGCGCGCTGTGGTGCTCCAGCACGCAGCCCGGCCCGCCCGCGGACGCGAGCGCACCGCGGATCCGCTGCGCGTTCTGCTCGATGATGCTCGTGAACGGAGCCGCGTAGATCACCCGTCGCAGCCCGTGCGTCGCCCCGTGCTCGAGCGCGAACGCGAGCGAAGACAGCGTCTTTCCGCCACCCGTCGGCACGGTCAGCGAGTAGATCCCCGGCGCCCCCGCGGCGCTCGCGCGGCACTTTTCCAGCACCCTGTCCCTGACGGCGTTCACCCGTTCAGATTCCCGCGAGCGGGGCAGGCCGTCCATGTGCATCCGGAGCGCGCCCGCGAGATCCGCCAGCGTAGGAACGGGGCCGGCACGCACTCCCGCTTGCTCCGGGTCGCGGAACCGCTCCGTCTCAAGCCGGTCGGCATCGACGAGGACTGAGAACAGCATCCGGCACGCCATCGCGTACGAGAACGCCGCCGTCGATTGCGCCTCCTTTCCGCTCTCGGACGCCTCCTTCCACCACTTCTTGGGCGACAAAGCGGCCGGGAGGTCAGGCAATGAGCGCGTGGACAGTTCAGTCGGCGCCAGGCGGCGAGCACTGGCGAACTCGGCCTTTTCCTTCTTGAGCCGCACCCTGAGCGAAGAACCCGAGTCGGAGCCATCGGACCAGTCCGCGAGCCCGCAATGGTGCCCCGCGATGCAGTAGGCCATCAGCCGCCCCAGAATGGCCTCGGCTTGCGTGGCGTTCCGCGACTCCGCAAGGGCTGCGCCCACGGTCGAGTGGTCGACCCGGCGCGCCCCTGTGGTCGGCTCCGCGTCGTCTTCATCGGAGTCGGCGGACGCCTGCCGGATGTACCGCTGGAACTCATCGGCGTACTTCCCCAGGTCGTGCCACAGTCCCAGCAACCCGCAGACCTCCCCCAGCGTCGGGCACGGCGCGAGCAACTGCGCCCGGTCCCGGACCGCCTGCAGATGGTCGATGAGGGAATCCGGTCGGCCTTGGCTGGCGGTGGTCGGTGAGTGCGCCCAGGGTTCGTCAACCGGCATGGCCCCAACTCTACGCCAGCCGTGCGACAACTCGCTCACGCCGATTGAGGCGCTCACGCCACTCGCTCAACGGAAGTCATGCCTCACGACTCAAGGGGCGTCTGATCCCCGAAATCGCGCCGCCCCCTCGATCCGGCGGTCCAGAGCGATCCTCGTGGGTTCTTCGAATTGACCTGCCCCTTCGTTGGAGCCAGACCCAGTGGCGACTGCCCCGAGTGGATCGGGTCACGGAGGCAGGCCGCCTCAGCCCCCCCCACCGCTCGCGGCCAGCCGCTTCGCTCCCTCGTGTCCCTGGCCCGCGGCGAGGGCGGCGTAGGTGCGCGACTGCTCCGCCTCGCCGGCGCGCTCGAGCCACAGGGCGGCCTGGTAGGACATCTCGGGGTCGTCCGGGAACTTGGCGACCGCGCCGGTGTACAGGGCGGCGGCGTCTTTCGGGCGGGAGAGAAGGCCGTAGCAGAGCGCGAGTTCGAGGATGACGCTCTTGTCGGACTCTCGAACGCCTTGCGGAAGGGCGAGGAGCGCGGTGGCGGCCTCCTGCGGCTGGTTCTGTCGGCGGAGGATGCGGGCGCGCAGGAGTCGCCACTCGGTGCGCTCGGGCTCCAGAGCGATGGCCTTGTCGAGGTAACCGGAGGCGACAGAGAGGCGCCCTTCGTCGATGGCGATGGCGGCGAGCGATCCCCAGCCGATCGCGAGGTCGGGGTCGAGGCGAGTGGCGACGACGAGCGAGGCGCGGGCCTCGTCGATCATGCCGCCCTTGCGCTGGACCTGGGCGAGGTAGAGCGGGTACTTGGGGTTGGCCGGCTCCATGCTCTGCGCGGCGCGGTAGTGGAGCTCGGCGTCGCTGAGTCGCCCGAGCCCGGCGGCGATGGTGGCGGCGGCGTGGCGGTACTCGGGGTGATCGGGGCCGATGAGGATGGCGCGGTCGTACTCGTCGTAGGCCTCCGCCGGGCGGCCTTGAGAGAGGAGGGCCTCGCCAAGGAGGAAGTGCAGCTGCTGGTTGGAGGGGATGCGCTCGATGGCCCGGCGCAGGATCGCCTCGGCGGGGCCGGGCTGCTGAGATTCGATGTAGCGACGGGCGGCGTCAACGGCAGCGTCGGCAGTCAGGAGCGCGTCGGCCCCGCTCATGGAGGTGGCGCCGATGGCGGGCGCCGGCGGCGCAGAGAGCGAGCGCAGCGCCCACACGCCGGCACCGACGACTCCGATGAGCGCGAGGGCCAGCGCGCCGAGCGTCGCGGCGCGGTAGGGCACGGGCTGGGCGCGGTCGGGCATGCCCTGACAGTATCGGCCCCGATAGACTCGTCCTTCCATGTCAGATCGAAGAACCGAACAGAATCCTGCCCCCGAAGCCCCGGGAGGTCTGCCCACGCGGTTCCGGCCCGCCGAGCACGAGGAGCGGGTGCGGGCGGGGTGGGACGCGTCGGGGGCGTTCCACGCCGACCCGGGGCGGGTGCTGCGGGGGGAGAAGCCGCCCTATTCGATCTTCATCCCGCCCCCGAATGTCACGGCGCGGCTGCACCTGGGGCACGCGCTGAACAACTCGCTGCAGGACATCGTCGCGCGCGCGAAGCGGATGATGGGGTTCGAGGTGCTGTGGATGCCCGGCACCGACCACGCGGGGATCGCGACGCAGACGGTCGTGGAGCAGCGGATCCTGAAGGAGGAGGGCAAACGCCGCGCGGACTTCACGCGGGAGGCGTTCATCGCGCGGGTGCAGGCGTGGAAGGACGAGTACGAACGGGCGATCACGGACCAGTTGAAGGCGATCGGGTGCTCGTGCGACTGGGCGCGTCAGCGGTTCACGATGGACGAGGTCTGCGCCCGGGCGGTGCGGGAGGCGTTCTTCGTGCTCTTCCGCGACGGGCTGATCTACCGCGGGAAGCGCCTGGTGAACTGGGACCCGGTGACGCAGACGGCGCTGTCGGATGACGAAGTCGAGATGGAGGAGGTGGACGGGCACTTCTACTCCATGAGGTACCCGCTGGTGCGGAGTGGTGGCTCTGCATCGACTGCCGCTTCCGGTGGGACGGGCGGCCCGCCCGTCTCTGCCACTCTGACCCCCGTCACCTGGTCCGAACTCGCCCGCCTCGCCTACCCCGGCGCCGAGTCACACCCCCCCGAGCAGCCCGCGTGGGTGACGGTGGCGACGACGCGCCCGGAGACCTACCTGGGCGACACGGCGGTGGCGATCAACCCCCGGGACCCGCGGGCGGGGGCGCTGGATGGGATGAGCGTGCGCCTGCCGCTGGTGGAGAGGGTGATCCCGATCGTCGAAGATTCGTTCGTGGTGATGCCCGACCCCGAGGGCGAGGACCCCAAGGCGAAGTTCGCGACCGGGTTCCTGAAGGTGACGCCCGCGCACGACTTCAACGACGAAGCGATCGGCCGGCGGCACAACCTGCGCCAGATCAATGTGCTGGCGCCCGACGCGTCGATCAGCGACCGGCACGGGTGGGCGGATGTGGGCGAAGCGGGAG
Source organism: Phycisphaerales bacterium (assembly GCA_003511945.1). Lineage (GTDB taxonomy): Bacteria > Planctomycetota > Phycisphaerae > Phycisphaerales > UBA1924 > UBA11155. The sequence continues at coordinate 11,050 of DOJA01000200.1, forward strand.
TGTTCGTGGGTCTGTCGCGGGAAGCGGCGCGGGAGAAGGTGGTGGCGGAGTTCCGCGCGCGAGGTCTGCTGGAGGCGGTGAAGCCCTACCGCCACAGCGTGGGGCACTCGTACCGTTCGCACGCGCCGATCGAGCCGTACCTGAGCGACCAGTGGTACTGCCGGGTGACCGACGAGCGCCTGCGCGGCTGGGCCCAGCGCGCGGTGGCGCCGGACCAACGGACGGCGGAGTCGCTGGGGGCTGAGTCTGCTCCATCATCTGCTGCCTTATCATCTACTGCCTTATCATCTGCTGCTTTGGCTTCTTCTCCTGCCTTCGGTGGCACAGGCGTCCCGCCTGTGTCTACCCCTCCTGCCTCCGGTGGGACGGGCGGCCCGCCCGTCTCTCCCTCTTCTGCCTCCGGTGGGACGGGCGGCCCGCCCGTCTCTCCCTCTTCTCCTCCCTCCACGCCCGGCATCCCCAGAGCGCTCACCATCCACAAGCGCAACCTGCCCCACTGGCAACTCGGCGGGAGCACCTACTTTGTGACATTCCGCGCCAGAACGGGCGTGCTCTCCGAGCCAGAGCGAGCGGTTGTGATGGACGCGTGTCTTCATGAGCACGGCAGCAGCGCGACGGTGCATCTCGTGACCGTCATGCCGGACCATGTCCATCTCTTGCTGACGCCGCTCAGACTCGAGTCGGGCGATTGGCAGCCGCTCCCAGGAATCATTCAGTCCATGAAGAGCTACAGCGCCCACCGAATCAATGAAGCGAGGAGCGCGAGCGGCCCCGTCTGGCAGACCGAGTACTTCGACCGCATCGTCCGCGATGAAGATGAGTTCCTCGAGAAGTGGGACTACATGGTGATGAACCCGGTGAAGGCCGGGCTTGTCGCCCAGGCGGATGGGTATCCGTTTACGGCGGAGGGAGAGAGGGGTGGGAGAGACGGGCGGGCCGCCCGTCCCACCGGAGAAGCAGAAGGAGGAGGCAGAGCCACGGAAGGGCCGCCGAGTCCTGCCGCCGACGGCGCCATGCGCTTCTTCCCGGCCCGCTACGCCCGCACTTACGAGTCCTGGCACGACAACCTGCGCGACTGGTGCATCTCGCGCCAGTTGTGGTGGGGGCACCGGATTCCGGTGTGGAGCGCGGCGGGAGAGAGAGCGGCGCCGATCGAAGCCGGCGCCGGCGTGGCGGTGCAGCGCCAGGGCGGGCGGACCTTCGTCGCGCTCCGCGATGGCGAGGGCGCCGATCGCGCGGTGATCGAGCGCCTCGAAGGCGCCGGCTTCCAGCGCGACCCCGATGTCCTGGACACCTGGTTCTCCTCCGGGCTGTGGCCGCTCTCCACGCTCGGGTGGCCCGAGCCGCCGAAGGAGATGCACGGGCTGCTGGAGGCCTTCAACCCGTCGGGCGTCCTGTGCACCGCGCGCGAGATCATCACGCTGTGGGTCTCGCGCATGGTGATGTTCAACATCTACTTCCGCGGCTGCGTCCCGTTCCGCGACGTCTTCATCCACGCCATGATCCAGGACGGCCACGGCCAGAAAATGTCCAAAACCCTGGGCAACGGCATCGATCCGCTCGACATCATCCACAGTCACGGCTCCGACGCCATGCGCTTCACCCTCACCGGCATGACCACGCAGACGCAGGACGTGCGCATGACGGTGGAGCTCGTCTGCCCGCATTGCGGCGAAACGTTCGCGCCCAAGTTCGTCTCCGACAAGGCGGGCCACATGGTCGCCGCCCCGCTGCAGGATTGCCCCGCCGCCGCGTGCAAAAAGAAAATGGCGTCGAGCTATGGCGTCTCCAGCGGCAAGGTGAAGCCCACCGCCGAAGCTCCCGTCGCCCGCAACACCAGCGAGAAGTTCGACTACGGCCGCAACTTCGCCAACAAGCTCTGGAACGCGGTGCGNNGGGCGGCCCGCCCGTCTCTCCTTCTGCTCCTCCTCCTCCCCCTCCTGCATTTGGTGGCACAGGCGTCCCGCCCGTGTCTCCCCCACCTGCCTCCGGTGGGACGGGCGGCCCGCCCGTCTCTCCTTCTTCACCTCTTCTTCCTTCTCCTCTTCTTCCCCAGCACCCCGGCCACCTCCCCTTCCGCGATGTCTACATCCACCCCCTCATCCAGGACGGGCACGGCCAGCGCATGTCCAAGTCCCTGGGCAATGGGGTCGACCCGCTCGACATCGTCCACTCCCACGGCTCCGACGCCCTCCGCTTCGTCCTCGCGCAGACCGCCACCGCGACGCAGGATGTGCGCATGCCAGTCGACCTGGTCTGCCCGCACTGCGAGCACCCCTTCGAGCCCGCGTGGACCGTGAGCCCCGCGGGCTACAAGGTCGCGGCCCCCGAACAGAGGTGCCCGTCGTGCGGGAAGCCCTCGGTCAGCGCGTTCGGCGTGTCGAGCGGGAGCGTGAAGCCATCGAAGGAGACGCCCCAGGCGCGGAACTCGTCGAGCCGGTTCGATCTGGGGCGGAACTTCTGCACGAAACTGTGGAACGCCTCCCGCTTCGCGATGATGAAGCTGGAAGGGGATACTGGCGGGCCGCCCGTGCCACCGGG
>DOJA01000200.1:13679-14039 GCA_003511945.1 Phycisphaerales bacterium
CGGGCCGCCCGTGCCACCGGGAGGGGAGGGGAAGGCAGGAGGCACAGGCGGGTCGCTGGCGCTGGTGGACCGGTGGATGCTGTCGCGCCTCGCCTCCGCGGTGCGCACCCTGGAGGGGGCGCTGGAGGAGTACCAGTTCAGCGTGTACGCGCAGACCTCGTACGACCTGCTCTGGCGGGACTTCTGCGACTGGTACCTGGAGGCGATCAAGCCCACGGTGGGAAGCGACGCGGCCCAGCGGGCGGTGCTGCGCGCCGTGCTTGACTCGATCCTGCGCCTGCTGCACCCGGTGTGCCCCTTCGTGACCGAGGTGCTGCACGAACCGCTCCGCAGGGTGCCAGGGGGGGCAGGGGTGCCGGG
>DOJA01000076.1 GCA_003511945.1 Phycisphaerales bacterium
CGGGACCCCGCCCCCCGGACCCCCCGGTGGCGCCCAAGTGAAGCCCCCGCCCGAGAACCGCTCGCCCCGTGGGCCAGGTCGGCGCGAAATCCCCCGAGCCGGACCCCGAAGGACTCTCATGGACCCAGGCAGGGTCCGGCCGAGCGGGGAAACGCGCGGCCCCCTGAAACTCGCCGTTTGTTGGCTCAGAAGAAGTCAGAAGGAGCGAACCATGGCCCTCGTCAAGACAGCAGTCCGGATCGCGGTGATCGGCGGCCTGGCGACCGGAGCCGCGGTCCTGGTGGCCGGCCCGCAGCGCGTCGCGGCGCTGGCGGGGCAGGCCCGTGAAGCCGTCGTCCAGCGGATCGACAAGAACATCAAGGACCCCGTCGCCCTCCGCGCCCAGCTGCGGACCCTCGAAGCGGAGTACCCCAGGCGCATCGCCTCCGTCCGGGGCGACCTGGCGGAACTGAACGCGCAGCTGTCCGAGCTCCAGCGCGAGAAGGAAGTCTCCGACAAGGTGGTCGCCCTGGCGGCCGCCGACCTCGAGGAGATGAAGGACATCCTCTCCCGCGCCGACGCGGCCCGCACCGAATCCCCCGCCGCGGTCATCAGCGTGCGCCTGGACGAGTCGATCATGACCCTGGACCAGGCCTACAGCCGCGCCACGCAGATCAACAACACCGTGCAGGTCTACACCAAGCGCTCGCAGGACGCCGAGCGTGACGCGGGCGTGCTGGCGCAGCAGCAGGACCGCCTGGCGAAGATGCTCACCCAGCTCGAGACCGAGCGGGCGCAGTTCCAGACCCAGCTGTGGCAGCTCGAGGGCCAGATCGAGACCATCGCCCGCAACGAGCGCCTGATCAACATGGTCGAGGAGCGCCAGGCCGCCATCGACCGCATGAGCCGCTACGACGCGGTGAGTCTGGACCATGTGACCGAGCGGATGGAGCGCATCCGCGCCGAGCAGGAATCCCGCCTCCAGTCGCTCTCCAACCGCACCGAGACGACCGACTACGAGAAGAAGGCCCAGTTGATGCTGGAGTCGGAGAATGTGAGCCGCGAGGTGTTCCGCAGGAGCATCGAGTCCGCCCAGCCCCAGCCCGGCAGCGTCATCGAGATCGGCCCCTCCCGCAGCGTCCAGCCCGGCGCTGATGGCAAGGTCGCGATGACCCGCCCGATCGTGATCGACTGACCGGCGCGTCGACCAATCCGTCGAGCCGTACCCCCGCCCGCCCGGCGCCCCCCACAAGGCCCCGGGCGGGCGTTCATTTTCCGTGTCTCCCCGCGTGCAGCGTCTATGATCCCCGCCCCATGGCGAACGAACCGACAAACCTCCCGGCGCTGCCCCCCCGCGAGGTCGCGCGCGTCGCGGTGGTGGTGAGCCGCTACAACGACTGGATCACCGACCGCTTGCTGGACGGCGCCGTCCAGGAGCACGCGCGCCGGGCGCACGGCGCGGGGTCCGTCGAGGTGCTGCGCGTCCCGGGATCGTTCGAACTGCCCGCCGTCGCCCGCGCCGCGGCGTCCAGCGGGCGCTACGACGCCGTCGTCGCGCTGGGGTGCCTCATCCGGGGCGAGACGGTGCACGACCGTGTCATCGCCGACGCGGTGGCCCACGGGATCATGAGCGCGTCGTGCGACACGGGCGTGGCGATCGGCTTCGGGGTGCTGACGGTCGAGAACGCCGAGCAGGCGGAGCAGCGGGCCGGGGGCGAGATGGGCAACAAGGGGGCCGAGGCCATGGCGGCGGCGCTGGACGCCGCCGGAGTGCTGGCCGCCCTGAAGAAGGCGGGACACAGGTAGCCCATGGCCACCCCACGCGACATCCGACGCCTCGCCTTCCAGGCCCTGTACCTGCTCGACGCCCGCACCGACTCCGAGCCCGCCGATATCCGCGCCGCCCTGGCCCAGCTGGGTGAAGAGGACCCCGCCGACCTCACCCCGCGCGAACGCGAGCGGGCCTTCGAGCTCGCGCAGGGCGCCTTCCAGGCTCGTCGAGAGACCGACGCCCTCGTCCGCGAGCTCGCCCCCACCTGGCCCGCCCACCGCCAGCCCGCGGTCGACCGCGCCATCATCCGCCTCGCCGCCCACGAGATGAACACCGACCCTTCCATGGCGAAAGTGGCGGTCAACGAGGCCATCGAACTCGCCAAGCGCTACAGCACCGAACGCTCGCCCGCGTTCGTCAACGGCGTGCTGGACAAGGTGCTCCGCCGGGTGCTCAATGAGCCCGAGACCGCTCCGGGCCTCGAGCCCGTGGCGCCCGAGCCGGCGGCGCCCGCGGGCGGGGAAGGCGCGTAGGCGTGGGGTTCTTCAAGTCGGTCCTGGGCAAGCTGAAGCAGGGCGTCGAGCGCACGCGCGAGGCCGTGTTCGGGGGCATCCGCTCGATGCTGCTCGGACGCCGGCTGGACGAGCCGCTCATCGCCGAACTCGAAGCGCGGCTCATCTCCGCGGATGTCGGCGTCCGCGCGACCGCCCGGCTTATCGAGGGGATCCGGGCGGCGCACAGGTCCGGCGCCATGGCCACCGGCGAGGATGTGCTCGCCTACCTCAAGCGCGAGATCAAGGCCATGTGGCCCGAGGAGGACCGGCGCCTGCACCTGCCGGACCGCAAGACGACCGGGAACCCCGCGGTGATCCTCGTCACGGGCGTGAACGGCGCGGGCAAGACCACCAGCATCGCCAAGCTGGCGGGGACCCTCCAGGGCGACGGGCGCACCGTGCTGCTGGGCGCCTGCGACACCTTCCGCGCCGGGGCCGTGCGCCAACTGGAGATCTGGGGCGAGCGCCTGGGCGTCGAGGTCGTCAAGGGGCGCCAGGGGGGCGACCCGGCGGCCGTCGCCTTCGACGCCTGCGAGGCCGCCATCGCGCGCGGGGTCGATGTGCTGATCCTCGACACCGCCGGGCGACTGCACACGCAGGACAACCTGATGCGCCAGCTGACCAAGATCCGCGATGTCGCCGCCCGGCGCATCCCCGGCGCGCCGCACGAGGTGCTGCTCGTCCTCGACGCCACCACGGGCCAGAACGCGCTCCGCCAGGCGGAGGAGTTCGCTCGCGCCGTCAAGGTCACCGGCCTGTTCCTCGCCAAGCTGGACGGCACGGCCCGGGGAGGCATCGTTGTGGCCATCCGCGAGGCCACCGACATCCCCGTGAAGTTCATCGGCGTGGGCGAGACCCCGGGCGATGTGCAGCCCTTCGACCCCGAGGAGTTCGTCGAGGCGATCTTCGCCGAGGGCTGAGCGCCCCCCCCGGGCGAGCGCCCCCCGGGCGAGCGCCCCCCTGGCAAGCACCCCCTGGC
>DOJA01000037.1 GCA_003511945.1 Phycisphaerales bacterium
GGTGGGGTGAGCGCGGGAGGGCTCAGGCCGCCTTCTGCGCGGGCGGATCGCTGGTGACGCGCTGGCAGATCGAGGCGAGGAGCTTGATTCGCTTCTCGGCCTCGCACATGGCCTCAGATGACCCCAGGACATCGACAGCGCGGGCGGCGGCCTCGACGAGCGGCGCGAAGCCGTAGCCGGAGGCGGTGGACTGGAGATGGCGCGCGATCGAGAGCGCCCCGGCCCGGTCATCCTTGGAAATGGCCTCGCGGAGGCGCCGGGCGCTCTGGCGGCACTCCTCGGTGTAGTTCTTCAGCAGCCGGAACGCGCCGGCGTCGCGGGGCAGGGTGCTGCGGATCGGCTCCCCGGCCGCGTCGGCGGAGCGCTTGATCATGATGGTCGGCAGCAGCGTGTACAGGTCGGCTGGGTTGAGCGGCCTGCCCAGCACGGTGTCGCAGCCCTGGGCCAGTCGCTCGCCCTCGGCGCCCTCGTCGATGAGCGCCACCAGCGCCAGCTCGAAACCCGCGGCCCGGATCGACCGGGCGGCCTCGCCCGACTCGACCTCGGGGAGCGAGGTGTCGAGCAGCACCACATCAAACGGGAGCTTGCGGAGCTTGTCGATGGCGGCGCCGAGACAATCGACCCCCTCGGCATCGATGCCGGAGGAGGTGAGCCAGCGCGCGACGGTGCTCCGCTCCGAGGGGCTCTCGATGATGCACAGCGCCAGCCCCTCGAGTTCGGGCACCAGCACCGAGGGCGAGTCGCTGGAGGAAGTCACGGCGGCGGTGGGCTGACAGAACTCGCGGACATCGATCTTCTCGTAGAACTCCACGCCCACCTCGTGAAGGCGCTGGGCGATGTGGCGGCAGCCGGCGACGCGCCCCAGCACCACGGTCTCCCGCCCGTCCCGCTTGGGTAGGACGACTCGGCAGTGCGTGCCCTTGTGCAGGAAGCCGCCGTGGAGGAACGACATCCCGCCGGACGAGAGGTTGCGGGTGCAGGCGATGAACTTGCCCGTGCCGCCCCCGGGGTGGGTGATCGTGATGGGGACATCGCCCGCCCGGTACTCGAAGCGGTCGTGCTCGCGCTTGCTGGGCGCCCCCGCGGACTGTCGCGCGTGGTTGTCCAGCAGACGGAGCATCTCCGTCCGCTTGGCGGGCGACAACTTCACGGTGTCCTGGAACCCCTCTGAACTCACGCGATGGCCCTCCGTTCCCATCGGGGTTCATCGACCGGAACAGGTGGGTTCATGGGGCGTGGGCGTCGCCCGGGTCGGCGTGGCGCGGGTTCGGAAGCTCCGGGGTCGTTAGCGGACCGGGGAGGGGATGGCGGGTGCGCCGGGGCCGGTTCCGGGGTCGTCATCGAGCTGGTCTTCGAGTTCGTCCGCAGCCGGGGCTGCAGAGGGAACGGCCCGCTGGTTCAGCCGGTGCTGAGTGAGCAGAACCAGGGCGGCGCCGGAGACAGCGACGACTCCGCTGACGATCTGCCATGGGGTGAGGCGCTCCTCGAACAGCCCCGCGGAGGCGGCGGTGACGACGAACGGCTGCAGTTGGATGACCCCGGACGAAACCGCGACGCCCAGCCGGGCGATGCTGATGTAGTAGAAGACATGCCCGAGGGCGATGCCGATGACCGAGCTGAACAGCAGCAACCCGAGCTGCCCCCCCGTGAGCCCGAGCGGCGCGGCGCCCATGCGCTCGCCGACCAGCACCATGAGCACGATCATGCCCGCCGCGGTGTACTGACTGATGGCGCTGAAGGCGAGCACCGGGTGGATCCCGTGCATCCACTTGCGGACCGAGAGCGCGTAGCCGGCGAACAGAGCGCCCGACCCCACCGCCATCACCACGCCCAGCGCGTGCGCCTTGGTGGCGGCCTGCGGGGTGAGCAGGGCGGTGCCGACCGTCCCGAGCAGGACCATCCCGGCGCCAACGAGGAACCCCGCGCTGCGGATGAGTCGCCGCTCGCTGGGAAACAGAAGGAACGCTCCGGCGGCGACGAAGAGGATCTGCACCCGCAGCCCGAAGGTGAGCAGCCCGGGGTCGATCAGGTAGTGGGCCCAGGTGAAGAGCACCTGGCCGGTGATGTTGAACGCGCTGGGCACGATGGCCGCCCGCCACAGGCGGGCCGGCAGTCGGCTTCTCGCCACCGCCAGCAGCAGGACCGGCGCCCACAGGAACGCCGCGAAGCCGTAGCGCCAGCCGTTGCTCGTCCAGGGGTCCATGGCCCCGGAGAAGTGCTTCAGGATCAGCGGGACGCTCGACCACCCGAGCAGGGTCATGAGGATGGTCACCACGCCCATCGCCATCCCCGGCGGGGCCTCGGGGTGGGTTGGATCTCCCTGCGCGCTCAACGGGCTCTCTCCGGGCGTGACGCCATGGAGCGTAGCGTCACGCGCGCGAGGACGCCCGGCCTCGCGGTGCGGCGGCGATCATGAACGCAACCGTGCTGGCCACGGTCATCCGCCAGGGGAAGGCGATGGTGTCCAGCCCGGTGGCTCGCTCCCAGATGGCGGGCTCGAGCGCGACGGTGATGGCGAACCCGGCGGCGAGCGCGCCGATAGCGCTGGCGGTCGTGCCGCGCCGTGTGAGGAGCGCACAAAGAAACACGGCCACCAGCCCGGCGTAGGCAAAGACCATGACCTGCAGCGCGAAGTCCAGCAGCGTCTGCCCCGCCCCCCGCTGCCAGAACACGCACACGCAGGCGAACCCGCCCAGGAGCACGCCGCTGACAGCGACCCCGGCGCGAGCGACGCGCAGGTAGTGCCGCTCGGACCGCCCGGGGCGCGCCGGTCGGTAGCAGTCGGAGACGAACGCGGAGGACATCGCGTTGAGGGCCGAGTCGATGCTCCCCAGCCCGGCGGCAAAGAGTCCGGCCATCACGACCCCCGCGAGCCCGGTGGGCAGAGCGCCCGTCATGTAGGCGAGGAACGCCTTCTCGCCCCCCTGCGGCGTCGCGGTGTCGTGGGCGTTGCGGAGCCAGAGCAACAGGCCGATGGTCATGAACAGACAGACGACCCCCAGCCCAAGGAGTTGCGAAGAAATGACGCTCCAGGCGGCCCTCATCGCGCTGCGGCAGGTGAGGAGGCGCTGGGCCAGGTCCTGGTCGGCGCCCAGGGCCGCCGTGTTGAGCAGCGTGATCCCGACGAGCGCCGTCCAGAGCGTGTAGGGACGCGCCGGATCGAGCGAGAAGTCCAGCACCTTGAACTTGCCGGCCTCCGCCAGCGATGCGACCGCCTCCGCCGGGGGCGCGCCGGCCTCGGCGCCGAGATGAACGATCACGCCCAGCACCGCGCCGAGGAACACGACGGTCTGAACGACATCGGTCCAGATGACGGTCTCGATGCCTCCCGCGATGGTGTAGAGGATGCCGGCGAAGGTGAGCGCCGCGATGGCGATCAACAGGTGTTCGGTGCGGAGGTCGCCGAACACGATGAACGAAAGGGCATGGGCCGCGATGTACACGCGCGCGCCGGAGGCGAAGACGCGCCCGACGACGAAGGTCCACGAACCGGCGAGCTTCGCGCCGGGGCCGAAGCGCTTCTCGAGGAGCCCGTACACAGTCGTCACGCCGTGACGGTAGAACGCGGGCAGGAAGACCCCGGCGACAATGATCGCGGCCAGCAGGGTGCCGATCGTCGCCGAGAGGTAGGTGAGGTTCCCCTCGTAGGCCTGCTGAGGGGCGCCGATGAAGGTGGCGGCGGAGAGACTGGTCGCCAGGACCGAGACCGACACCGCCCAGGCGGGCATGCGCCGCCCCGCCAGGAAATAGTCCTGGTCCCCCTTGGGCAGACGCGCCAGCCAGACGCCCGTGGCGATGAGCAGGGCGAAGTACGCCCCCAGCACCAGCCAATCCGCCGTCCCGAACGCCGCGAGCGTGAGCGCCATGGTCGGCGGACACTATCGGCCCCGGGGGCTCTGCGCCGATTGAAACGGCTGGAAACCGCTCCCCCACCCCCCTACCGATCCTGTGCACCCGAACAGTCCATCGCCCTATATCCACCACCAATCCATGAATGACGCCACACCCAACTCGGCCGCCTGTTCTCGACGCCCGATCCACACCGCCGCCCTCGTGCTGGCCCTGCTCATCGCCGGGCTGCTGGGGTTCACGGCCTACGCCAAGGGCTTCCACCCCAACCCCAAGCCGGTGACACTGGAGTGGACCGGTCAGGTCATCCCCGGCGCGACCTTCGACCGCTCGATCGCGGTGTTCGAGGTGGTGGTCCTGGTGCTGGCGCTGGCCCTGCACCGCAAGGCGTGGGCCTGGGGCCTGAACGCGGTCTTCTTCGCGGCTCTGGGGGGCTTCGGGGCGTTCAAGTCCTGGCACGGTGAGGCGTGCGGCTGCTTTGCGCAGCTGTTCGACCCGCCGGCGTACTCCATGGCCGCGGTGGACGGGGTGATCGTGCTCGTCTCGCTGGGCATGGCGTCGGCGCTGGGGCTGCGGGGGCGAGCGCTGCCTGTGTTCGCGGGGCTGGCCCTGGGGGCCGGGATCTTCGGCTGGGTGTTCGCTGATGGCGTCACGCCGCCGCGCCGGGCGGAGACAGCCCAAAAGTACGAGGGCAAGACCGCCGTCGACCGCCTGATCGAGAGCGCCGCGTTCGACGACATCCGCACACAGCCCGACGGCGGGCCGGCGTGGCTGGTCTTCTGCTTCGACCCCACCTGCCACATCTGCGAGGCGATGAAGCCGCTCGTGGAGTTCCAGCGCGACTCGCTGGCGGAGACGGGCGACCCGGTGATGCAAATTCGCCAGCTGTCGATACCGGAGCTGGAGAAGGCGCACGGCATCGAGACGCACGCGTGGGAAACGCCGACTCTCTTCATCTACGCGGGGGGCAAGGTGACGCGCCTCTGGACCGGGAACCAGTTGGAGGAATTCCAGCCGGAGCGCCTGCAGGAGATCTACGACAGGACCGCCAGCGGCGAGTTCCTCGCGCCCGCGCAGCCGGGCGAGGACGGCGCGCCGAACGCGTCCGCCGGGGGGCCAACCGGGGGGCCGGGCGGGGGCCC
>DOJA01000348.1 GCA_003511945.1 Phycisphaerales bacterium
CCCTCGAACCCCTCGTCCTCCGCGTCCTCACTTCCCGAGGCCTCCTCGACTCCGCCGCCATCTCCGCCTTCTTCGAGCCCGCGCTCCGCGATCTGCACGACCCCTCGCTCCTGCCCGGCGTGGACCGCGCCGCCCAGCGACTCCTCCACGCCGCCCGTCACCAAGAGCCCATCGTCATCTACGCCGACTACGATGTCGACGGCATCACCGCCGCCGCCATCCTCTTCCACACCCTCCGTGCACTCGTGCCCGGCTGCGCCGTCCGGACCTATGTCCCTCACCGCCTCGACGAGGGCTACGGCCTCAACGACGCCGCCATCGCTGCGTTGGGCTCCGGGGGCGCTCGCGTCATCGTCTCCGTCGACTGCGGCATCACCGCCCTCGCCCCCGCGCGGGTGGCCCGAGCCCTCGCCCTCGACCTCCTCATCACCGACCACCACGCCCTCCCCGCCGGTGACCTGCCCGACGCGTACGCCCTCGTTCACCCGCGCCTCCCGGGTTCTCGGTACCCCTTCGCCGACCTCTGCGGCGCGGGCGTCGCCTTCAAGCTCGCCTGGCGCCTCGCCACGCTCGCGTCGGGCTCCGCGCGCGCGGACGACCACACCCGCGCCGTCCTGCTCGACAACCTCGCCCTCGCCGCCATGGGCACCGTCGCTGACATCGTCCCGCTCGTTGGCGAGAACCGCGTCATCGCCTACCACGGCCTGCGCCGAGTTCCCACCACCGCCATCGCCGGCCTCGGCGCCCTGATCGACGCCTCCCGCCTCGCGGGCGAACGGATGGACGCCGAGAAGGTCGGCTTCATCCTCGCCCCCCGCCTCAACGCGTGCGGCCGAATGGGCCACGCGAAAGAGGCCATCGAGCTGCTCACCACCGCCACCGGCCCCCGCGCCGCCGAGCTCGCCCGGCAGCTCACCCGCCTCAACGAGGACCGCCAGCGCACCGAGCGCGCCATCGCCGCCCAGGCCGAGGCCCTCGCGCTCGAACACGCCATGACCGGCGCCGACCGCCGGGCCATCGTCCTCGCCCACGACGACTGGCACCCGGGCGTCGTGGGCATCTGCTGCTCACGCCTCGTCGCCCTCTTCCACCGCCCCACGATCCTCATGCGCCGCGAGAACGCCCGTTGCCACGGCTCCGCCCGCAGCATCGACGCCTTCAACCTCCACCACGCCCTATCCCGCTGCGCCGACCTCCTCGACCGTTTCGGAGGCCACGAGATGGCCGCGGGGCTCTCCCTCCCCGTCGCGAACCTCGCCGAGTTCACCGACCGCTTCACCGCCATCGCCGCCGAGTCCATCACGGACGACGACCTCGTCCCCACCCTGCGCTATGACTGCGAGGCGTCCCTCGACGAACTCACGGAGCCCGCGGTCCGCCAGCTCGACCGCCTCGGCCCGTTCGGGCGATCCAACCCCGCCCCGCGCCTCCTGGTGCGCTCCCTCCGCGTCACGCGCCGCCCCGAGCCCTTCGGGCGCAACGCCCAGCACCTCTCCGTCTTCGCCGAGCACAAGGGCCGCCCGATGCGCCTGATCGGCTGGAACTGGCGCGACCGCGCGGACGCCATCCACTCCGGCGCCACCATCGACGCCCTCATCGAACCCAAGATCACCGAATGGAACGCCCGCCGCACCGTTGAGCCGGTGCTCAGCGACATCAGCATCAATCCAGCGCCCCGCTGACCGCGGAAGCCGATGCCGCCCATTCCAGCGGGCGGTCGGGTGTCATGCTTGTGGCCCTGCACAAGCATGTGCTCGCGTGCCATGGCCAAGCCCCCGGCTTGGCTATGCCCCAGCGTCCGCGCCCCATGAACATAGCCAACGCTGCGCGTTGGCCATGGAACGCTCGCGGTGTCCGACTCAATTCCGCGGCGGGCTCTCCGCAGAACCGGCCTCCAGCCATTCCAGCGGGCGCCGCAGGCCCCCGTCCAAGGCCCACGCCATCACCCGCCGATCAAGCTCCTGCACCGGAGCCCCGTACATTTCCTGGATCGCGACCCGGCTCGGCACGCCGAAGTTCAAGCGGGCCGCCAGCAGCGTCATCCGCATCTCGGGCTCAGCGAACCCTCCGCCCAGCATGAAGAGCACCGCCGCGTTGCCCAGCCACCAGAGCTGATCCCCCGAGCGCCCGAACATCGGCTCGTCCGACGCCGTGCCCCTCGTCACCGCGCCCGACTCGAGCAACCGAAGGAGCGACGCCGACGGGACGCCGCCGCCCGGAGCGCCCGAGCACCGGCCCCCCGCGCAAGCCGAGCAGCCGGGCACAAGCCCATTGACGAGACCCCAGGTCAACCACCGAGGCAGGTCGGGCAGCGTGCCCTTCTCCGCCAGCGTCACCGCTCGACGCGCGGCCTCGACCTGCATCGTCCGGTCGGAGGAGGCCAACAGCAGCACCTGGTGGTGCGCCTCGCCGTTGACCTCGGACTCCGGCATCAGAGCGAACTCTCTCACGAAGTTCACTGAGTCGGCAACGACCAGCTCAGCAAGCGGCAGAGTGGTCCGCCCGAAGATGCGCGACGCCTTTGCGAACCCATCGGCCGCGCCCGCATCCACTGCCGAAACGATCCCTCCCCACGCCTCCGAGCGCCGCGTCCACGGCGCCGCGTTCACGAACAGATCATCGATCCGGCGCATCGCCAACCGTCCCCTGAAGTGCGCCGTCGCAAACTCGAACCTCCAGTTCGGCTCGCGCCGCAGCCCGAACACCACCGACCTTGGGTCGGTCCCGGGCGACCCGATCTCGCTCCCCCGTCGCCACCAGTTCAGCGCCGCCGCCTGGTCCCTGAACGAGATCCCCGTCAGCCGGCGCAGCGCCCCGTACATTGTCAGCGTCCGCGCGTACTCCGCGTCCACCGCCGCGTCGATCGTCGGCAGTGGGGGCAGACTCCCGATGAAGTGACGCGCCACGGTGGGATCACCCGTGCCCGCCAGAGCCGCGATCGCCGCCACCTGCACCAGCACTTCTGAATCCCGCAGGTACCGAGGCGCAATCGTCCTCACCTGCTCCGGGTCCTTCCCATCCAGCGCGCGCACGAGCGCCCACCGTTCGCTCCGGTGGTGCCCCGGGCTCAGCGCGCCGATCGCCCTGTCGATCTGGTCCGCTGTCCCGTGGCGCGCCAGCGCAGCCACCCCCAGCACGCGCCAGTAAGGCGAGCCGCGCAGGATGATGTCCAGCGACGCTTGCGCCCCCCGGGTCGGGTCCGCGCTCCACAGATCCCGCAGCGCCTCCACCGTGCCGTGCTGATCCTCCCGGTTCGTCGCCGAGCGCAGGGCCCGGAACGCCGCCGCGCCGGGGCTGAGCGCCTCCTCCGAAGGGCTCTGCGCCTGCCACCTCGCGCTCGCGGCGGCCATCGCCCACAACCCCAGGCCGAGCAGCAGGCAGCCAGTCCTTCTCATCACAGACCTCTCATCGTGTCTTAGAGCCCCGCAGAATGACATCCTTTCCCTGGTGGGACAGGCGTCCCGCCTGTCGCTCCTCGTTCCCTCCGAGTCACCCTGCGAGCGGCTCTTATGGCGTCATTCCTCGCCAAATCCGACCCGTTCATCACAATCTAGCCCCCGACATCCTAGCCCCCGACATCCCTCCTCTCGCCGGACGCCACCCCGCAGGCCCCCTCTCCGCTATCCTCCCTTCTCCGACCGGTTCCCGGCCCCCGGCCCCGCCAGTCGGGCTCAGGCCCTCACGACCCACGCCCTCCGCGCGACCCGCGCGCCGGATGCCGTCCCGGAGCGACCGATCATGGCCCATGCCAAGTCCTCGGACCCCAACATCTTCATCCTCCCCGACCTGGGCGAGGGCGTGCACGAGGCCGAACTCATCGCCTGGAGAGTCGCCCCCGGCCAGGAAGTCGAAGAGCACCAGATCGTCGCCGAGATGGAGACCGACAAGGCCCTCGTCGAGGTCCCCAGCCCCCGCGCCGGCGTCATCAAGGAACTCATCGGCAACCCCGGCGACATCCTCAAAGTCGGCGAGCCCGCCTGGACCTATGTCGGCGCGAGCGCCGCCGCCCCCCGCCAGCCGCCCCACGCGAAGCCCGCGGCCCCCGACAACGGCTCGCACGCCCACGACCGAGTCTCCAGGCCCGCCGCGACCGACGAACGAGAAGACGCCGGCACCGTCGTGGGCACCATGTCCGGCTCCCTCGGCGCCGTCTCGGGCGACGCGGGAAAAGCCCTCGCCACCCCCGCCGTCCGACGCCTCGCCCGCGACCTCGCCATCGACATCGACGCCCTCCGCGGCACGGGCCTCGCAGGGCGAGTCACCGAAAAGGATGTCCGCGCCGCCGCCTCAGCCCCTGCGCCGCGCACTCCCGCTGCCCCGCCCTCCGCGCCCGCGACCCGGCTGGCGACCACCGTGCGCCGCGAGCCGGAGGTCGTCGAGCCCCGCAACGCGCCGGCACGCTCCACCCTCGTCCCCGCCGGCGACACCAACCGCATCGCCTTCCGCGGCGTGCGCAAGACCATCGCCAACCGCCTCCGCCAGTCCGTCGACCACGCGGTCCACTTCACCGTCATGGACGAGGCCGATGTCACCGACCTCGACGCCGTCCGCAAGCAGATGTCCGCCGCCAGCGGCGAGAAGCTCTCCTACCTCCCCTTCGTCGTCAGCGCCGTCTGCCGCGCGATGAAGAACTTCCCCGCGCTCAACTCCACCGTCGACGACGAGAAGGAAGAAATCGTCCGCCACGCCCGGGTCCACATCGGCATCGCCACCGACACCGACCAGGGGCTCACCGTCCCCGTCATCCCCGAGGCCGACGCGATGGGCGTCCTGGAGATCGGCCGCCACATCGCCGACCTCGCCCGCATGACCCGCGAGCGCTCCATCCCCCGCGAGCGCCTCATGGGCTCGACCTTCACCATCAGCAATGTCGGCTCCTACGCCGGGCGCTTCGCCACCCCCATCATCAACTACCCGGAGGTCGGCATCCTCGCCGTCGGACGCGTCCGCGAGGGCGTCGTCGCCAAGCAAGGCGGGATCCATGTGGCCAAACTTCTGCCCCTCTCGCTCACCTGCGACCACCGCAGCGTCGACGGCGCCGAGGCCGCCCGCTGCCTCGCCCACATCATTGAACTGCTGAGCGACGCGCAGGCCCTCCTCACCCCCGCCCGGGCCTGAGTCCCATCTTCCCCTACTGACCCTAGTGGCACAGGCGTCCCGCCTGTGTCCTACCCCTCCTCTTCTTTCCTTGGTGGGGCGGGGTTCCAACCCGCCTTCCTCTACACAGGAGGAGCAGCACTGTAAGATCCATCACAACTTACAGGGAGCTTCCACCAATGAAACTCACTTACTTGATCGCCGGGATGATCGGAGGATTGCTGGGCGCCAGTCTCTGGGCCGCCGTCACCTACTTCACCAACTGGGAAGTCGGGATCCTCGCGTGGCTCATCGGGGTGCTCGCCGGGGTCGGCGTTCGCTACGCGGCCAAGGACGCCCTCGACGACGCCTCCGGCTGGACTGCCACCGCCGCCGCCCTCATCTGCGTCCTCCTGGGCAAGGCCGCCGTCGTCGCGCTGATACTCCGCGTCCTGACCTCATCCGCCGGCGCGTCGATCCCCGAAGAAGTCGTAGTGTCCTATATCGCCGATGTTGTCGTCCGTGAACGACTCCGCGCAGGCGTGCCCGTCAAGTGGCCCGAGGGCGTCAATCCGAGCGAGGCCGCCGAGCAGTCAGATTACCCCGTCGATGTCTGGAACGAGGCCCGGTCGCGCTGGAACCAGTTGCCGCTCATACAACAGGACCGCGCACGGTCCCATCCCTACCTCGTCGATCCGGAGTTCGTCATGAACGACCTCGCGGATGAAATCGTCTCTGAGTTGGAGGCAGCTGGCAAGACGGTCACGCTCACCGACGAAGTCCGCAACGCCGAGCCCGCGTCCGGCCCGGAGCGGTACCCGCCCGAAGTGTGGACCGAAGCGGAGTCCCGCTGGGCGGCCATGACACCGCCGGCCCGCCAGGCCCGCGAAGATCTAGCGATCAAGTTGGTGCAGTCCGGAATAGCCCAGTACCGCCAGCAAGTCTTCATGTCCGCCTTCACCGCGTCGTTCTCGTTCTGGGATGTCCTCTGGTTCGGGCTCGCCGGGCTCAGCGCTTGGCGCATCGGCTCAGGCCGGTCGGGCATCGCCGACTCCTGACCGGTGACCGCCCCGCGCGCCCTCCCCCATCCAGTCCACCAAATCCCCGCGCGCATCGCCGTCCACTTCGCCGATCTCCCCTTGCCTCCGCGCTCCGCCGCGCCACACTCCCCAGGTCTCACGAGCGGCCGCTCAACCCGACCCGGACCCGCGCTCCAACCCTCGCGGGCAGCGACAACCCCACAAGCCGCCCGGCCCTACCGGGCGCACCACGACCCGACCCGATGCGCATCCCCCAGGGCGACTCCTGACCCCTACCTCACCCGGCAAACCCACCGCGCC
>DOJA01000227.1:0-217 GCA_003511945.1 Phycisphaerales bacterium
CCTCTCCTCTCCTCTCCTCTCCTGCCCCTCACTTCAACCCCACGACCACCCCCGCGCGCGCATCGTCATCCACTCCCTCCAAGACCCCTTGCCTTCCCCGACCAGCGCGCCACACTCCCCAAGTCTCTCGAGCGGCCGCTCAACACGACCCGGACCATCACTTCAACCCTCGCAGGCAGCGACAACCCCGCAAGCCGCCCGGACTCCCGGGCGCACC
>DOJA01000227.1:418-643 GCA_003511945.1 Phycisphaerales bacterium
CGGTCAACCTCAATCACCCCCCCGGCGCCCCTCCCAAGGAACGCCGGGAGTTCTTGCACGCACCCCCCAGCCCACGGATCCGGACCCGTTGGCCCGATGCCCGCATCCTGCCGCGGCTTCGGTCCACGCGCAGCTGGACAGCCCACCCGTGGTGAGGTCATCGCGGTTCAATGCACGACCGTGCAACCCGCTGGGTACCCCTGACTTGTCTCCAGAGGCGGGCGA
>DOJA01000227.1:797-1368 GCA_003511945.1 Phycisphaerales bacterium
TCACTCGCCCGCCGCTCTACCCCGTCTCAACTGGTCCGCCGCAGCGGACGAAGTGGCCCTCACGCGTACGAGTGCAGCCCGGAGATGATGAAGTTGATCACATACCAGTTGAACATCATCACGCCGCAGCCGACCACCGCGAGGATGGCGGTCCACAGACCCTTGTCCTTGACTTTCAAGCGGACATGGACGAGCAGCAGGAAGACGATGAAGGTGTTCAGCGCGAAGACTTCCTTGGGGTCCCAACCCCATGGCCGTCCCCAGGAGTGATCGGCCCAGATGGCGCCCATGAAGATGCCGCACCAGAGCATGACGAAGGAGAGCTCCATGAGCGTCATGGTGGCGCCGTCGAGGACCTCTCCGAGCGGGGCGCGCCGGTCGGACGCGTCGATGATGCCCGCGGCCCCGCCGGCGCGGGCGTAGTCGGGGCTGCCTCCGAAGGCGCGCCGGACAAGGTAGAGCAACGCGGTGACAGCGGCCATGGCGATGAGGGCGTAGGACGCGATGACGATGTTCGTGTGGATGTACAGCCACAGGTCGTGCAGGATGGGCATCATGTTGTTGATGCTGG
>DOJA01000227.1:1423-2000 GCA_003511945.1 Phycisphaerales bacterium
GGGCATCATGTTGTTGATGCTGGGGTTGAGCTGGCCGGGGAAGAAGTGGGCGGCCATGAGGGCGGCCATGGACGCGCCGGCCCCGGTGAGGGCGAACAGGCCGCGCATGGGCGTGCGCCGAGCCCACAGGTCGAGAGCGATCGCGAGGACCGCCCCGAACCACACCGAGGTGGTGACCGCCTCGAACATATTCGAGTTGGGCCAGCGCCCGGAGACATACCACCGCCAGCCGAGCGCAACGGTGTGGAGCGTGAGCGCCGCGACGAAGGCGCCGATGCCGATGGCGCGGGCGCGGTCCCACTGGTACGCGACGGACGAGAGCAGGAACACCAGCGAGAGGAGGTACACCAGCCACAGCCAGGTGGCGTGGCGGGCCTTGTGGTACCAGGACTCCATCGTGAGGCGCGAGCGGCTGGGGTACAGGGCTTCCGCAGAGACGGGGAGGAGTCGCGAGAGTTCCGCGATCGCGGCGCTGGCGCCGGGGGCGTCTTCCGCCCGCCACGCCTGGGCGAGGGCGCCCATCTGCGCGGCCAGCGCGGCGCGGTGCCGGGGGGCCAGGGCGTCGGCGTGCGAAGCG
>DOJA01000227.1:2084-2733 GCA_003511945.1 Phycisphaerales bacterium
CCAGGGCGTCGGCGTGCGAAGCGGGGCTCTCGAAGCGGCCCCCGAGGGACCAGACTTCGTCGAGGGCGATCCACGGCGCTTCGGCGCTGCGGCTGGGGGGCGGGATCATGCGCAGCTGTTCGAGCAGCGACTGGGGCATGAGCAGGGAGAGGGCGTTGCCGACGCCGTTGACATGCTTGGCGGTGCGGACGAGGTCGTTCGCCCAGGTGCGCATGAGGGCGCCCGCCGCGGGGTGCTCGAAGAGGGTGGGCTCGAGGCGTCCGTCGCTCTCGAAGCGCCGGGCGTAGTCCTCGTCGATGGCGCCCGCGGCGAGGAGGGCCGCGCCGAGCTGGGCGCGCATCGGCTTGTGCTTGAGGTGAATGACCGGCGCGTCGGCGTAGCGCTCCGGGCGGAAGAGCATGTCCAGGTACAGAAAGTCCGGTGGGAGGTCTGCGGCTCGGCGCGGGCCGCTGATGAAGGCGAGCGTCTCCTGCGCGAAGGAGTCGAACGACTTGATTCGTCCTTCAGAGTGCACCGCGGTCCGATCGAGGGGAGTGAGGTCCACGGCGCGGGCGAACGGGCCGGCGTCGGGCGGAAGGCGGCGGTTGTCGGCGCGGGCGATGACGGTCCAGCCGATGAGCGCGGCCAAGGCGAAGGCGAGCGCGGCGCC
>DOJA01000227.1:2805-3344 GCA_003511945.1 Phycisphaerales bacterium
AGGCGAAGGCGAGCGCGGCGCCGAGGAGGGCCGCGGGAAGTGTTCCGCGCGTCACGGGGCGGCCTCCTGGTGCTGAGCGGCGCCGTTCCGGGCGGCTTCCCGGGCCTGCGCGTGGTGCTGGGCGCGCTCGCCGTAGCGCCCGGTGGCCATCTCGCCTATGACGCGCTCGCGCCGGCGGCGCTTGATGATGGGCTTGATGTAGAAGGCGTAGATCATCCCGACGGCGGCGAGGATGCTGCCAAAGAGCTGGGTGGTGACGCCCACGCGGTTGCCCACGCCCAGCCCGGTGAAGGTGAGGCCGGAGGAATCGGCCTGCGGCGCGTCCCAGAAGGCCTGGAAGAACGAGAGGCCGGCGTACGACTTGGGGTTGTTCGTGCTGACGCTGACGGCTTCCGCGGCGGGGGGGCCTCCGACGAAGCGGAGGCGGCTGGTCCAGTCGCGGATGCTGGAGACCCGGCCGCTGAAGCCGCCGATGTTGGTGGTGAGGACGAAGTCCTCGAGCACGACGGGCGCCGGGAGCGCGCGGCGCTCGCGCGCGA
>DOJA01000227.1:3410-5247 GCA_003511945.1 Phycisphaerales bacterium
GAGCGCGCGGCGCTCGCGCGCGACGGCGAGCTCGACCCGCCGGCCGTCCGTGAGAGTGAGGGTCCAGGGCTCGTTGCGCGACAGCACGGGCGCCGCTTCGGTCGGGTCGTCGAAGGCGTAGCGCTGCAGGGGGAGCCACTGGGTGTGGGCTGCGTGCGGCTCGCGCACCTCGACGCGGACGAGGGCGAAGGACTGGGCGGCGTCGGCGTCCTTGTCCCGCTGGCGCCAGGGGACGATGCGTGGGCGGGTGATGAGGCGTGCGTCGGTGAAGAGCCGGCGCACGGTGAGCGAGAGCCCTTCCATCGGCTGGACGCGCTGCCCGACACGGAGGGGCGTGGATTCGAAGGCGCCCTCCGGGGTCTGGCGGACGACGCGCAGCCCGACCGGTCCTGGGCCGGCGATGACGGTAAGGGTCGCAGCGCCCGCCCCTGCGGGGGGGGTGAAGACGGTCTCGATGCGCGGGTCCGGGGCGCCGGGCTTGTGGGGCTCTTCGGGGGCGGTCTCGTGGTTGTCGCGGTTGCGGGAGGGGTCGGCGAAGACCCAGCGGGTGAACTTGGAATCGGGCGTGTGGATGTCGACCAGCGCGAGGGCGACGGCAGTGCCGTCGGAGAGCGGGAGGCGCTCGATGATGGACTGGACTTTGTAAGCGAAGCCGCCGTCCCCGAGCGGGGTGAATGGCGCATCGGCGCCGGGCAGTTCGGCGCGGGTGAAGGAGAGGTCGGCGGCTTCGCCCGTGTCGGGAAGCCGGATGGTGAGCCGGTAGCGCGGGGCGCGGGTGAACTCGGCGGCGGCGTCTTCGGTCTCGACCCAGCGGAAGGCGAGTCGCCCTTCGAGCGCGTCGCGCCGGGCGGGGTCGAAGGCGGCGAGGGAGAAGGCGCTCGAGGCGCCGCCCGCGGTCTCGATGGCGACATCGGCGAGCGGGCTGAACGAGTCGCCCCCGGGAGCCCAGTCTTCTTCGATCACCGCGAAGCGCAGGAAGCCGGTGACGCGGACCTCGGCGCCCGCGAGGGCGTCGGGCGCTGGGGCGGGGAGGGGGATGTCGAGCGGGCGGGGCGTGAGCGGGCGGCCCTGCGGATCGGGCGGAGGCGGCCAGATGTCGTCGGTGACGGAGGAGACATAGTCGTTGTAGCGCGGGAGGCCTCGGATGGGGCGCTGAACCCACGCTTCCTCACCGGCGGGACGGACATAGAGCGCCGCGCTCTCCTTGAGCCAGAAGTACCGCTGCGGGCGGGGCTCGAGGGACATGGACATGGAGTCATCGACGGTCGCGCGGCCGGCGAACTCCTCGAGCTTCTTGACGCGCCCGCGCCCGGGGATGACATCCTCGGTGTACTGGGGGTAGCCATCGAGGAGCTGGCGGACGAAGGGCGGGGCGTCGGGGGGAGTGACCTGCACGGAGACGGCGAAGGCGCGCTTGCCGCTGTCGTCGGCGGACATGAGTTCCCAGGCGGGGTCGATCTGCGCGACGGAGAAGGTGAACTCCCCCCGCTCGGTGCGGACCGCGGCGGCGCTGCCGACGATCGCCGCCAGGCGCACGGCTTCCGGAGCGCCCGGGAGGTTGATGACGACATCGCGGCGGATGACCGGCGTGTCGCCCTCGATCTTCGTGGAGAAGTAGACGACGCTGCCGGCGGCGAGGATGAGGATCCCCGTGTGGATCATCCACACGCCCAGGTTCACTGCGTTGAAGCGGATGCGCCGGAGCGTGGTGACGACGATGTTGGCGCAGATGAGCGCCACCAGCGCGAGGAAGAACGGGGTGTGGAACCATTCGAACTCGGTCATCTCGAACGCGCGCCACTGGCGGACCATGTCGTGGCGGAAGGGGACGCCCAGA
>DOJA01000178.1 GCA_003511945.1 Phycisphaerales bacterium
ACCCGCTCAGCTAGTCATGACCCGTGAATAATTATCGCAAGTCTCACCGACCCGGGGCATTCCGTATGCGTCCACTGGGGTCTCTCGAGCCGCACGCGGCTCGCTCTGATCCCGGAACCAGCCGAAGGAGCTGATGTTCGGTCTTCATGCTTGCGTTTGCTCCCGTGCGATGTAGTCTTCCTCAGTCGAACGCAGCCGATCAACGAGGAAGAAACATATGTCGAACCGGGGCGCCCGATATCCCGCGCTGTACTCCGCCCGACCCCACCTGCCGCTCTGCGGCGTGTTGCTCGCATTGGTTTCCTCCGCGTGCGCGGGCCAGGAGTGGGCCATCGGCAAGAACTTCAGCGGCAGCACCTTCGGCACCGACTCCTTCTCGTTCCCCCCGGACACCATGGGCGCGGTGGGCAACGACCATTATGTCGAACTCCTCAACGGACGCTATTCGGTCTACCGCAAGTCTGATGGCGCAAGAGTCCAGACCGCAACGCTCAACGGGTTCTGGACCAACTCCGGCGTGTTCCCGCTGACCGGCTCGTTCGACCCCCGCATCCAGTTCGACCGGTTCAGCCAGCGTTGGTACGCACTCGCCGCTGACGGGGCAAGAAGCAGCGCCAGCAGCTACCTGCTCGCCGTCTCGAACAGCGCCGACCCTACCCTCGGCTGGAGCGGGCTCCGCATCGACGCCGATTCCGACAACTCTCACTGGGCCGATTTTCCAATGCTCGGCTTCGACCGCGACGCCGTATTCCTATCCGCCAACATGGTGCGCTTGACCACCGGCGGCATCGACTCGAAGAACTTCGTCTCCCTCCCCAAGACCAGTCTGCTGTCGGGCACCACTGCGGGGCTCGCCAGGTTCCAGGACCTCGACCCGCAACTCACCGGCTTCAGCGCCCACCCCGTCACCGCGCTCGACAACTCAAGGAGCGGCGCCTTCATCTCGGCCTTCCAGGGCGCCGTGTTGGGCTTCGGGCACCTCAAGCGCACCGATATCCTCACGCCGCTGACCGCGCCGACGCTCAGTGACGCCCACCTTTCAAACCCGACCGGGTTCGGCCCCGGACGCATCCCCGGGCCAACTTTCCTCCAGCCCCCGCTCGCCGACCAGCCGGGGCTCACCGACTTCCTCAACACGACCGACTGGCGCATCTCCGCCACTCCCGTCAAGCAGGGCGACAGCATCTGGGCTGCCCACGCCATTCGCTCCAGCGCCGGCTTCAATGTCGCGGTGCGGTGGTACGAGTTCAGCGCCGTCACCGGCCTCGTCCTCCAATCCGGCACCATCCAGGACACCGTCGGAACCCGCGACTACTTTTTCCCCTCGATCGCCGTCAATGAGTTCGGCGATGCCGTCATCGCCTTCTCCTCATCAGACGACGACAACCTTTTCGCGGGCGCCTTCGCCGTCGTCGGACGGACCGCCGCCGGCGTCACGACCTTCTCTGACCCCTTCGTCCTCAAGGCCGGCCTCGCCCCCTACATCCGCCTCGACGGCGCCACCCGCAACCGTTGGGGCGACTACAGCTCCGTCACCATCGACCCCACCGACCCCCGGCGATTCTGGACTAGCCAGCTCTGGGCCAACACCGACGACCGCTGGACAACCCAGATCACGGAGATCATCGTCCCGGCGCCGGCGAGCGTGCTCTCAACGGCCCTCCTTTTCTGCCTGACCTTGACCAGCCGGCGTCGCCGCGGGATCGCCCCCTGACCCCCCCAGCACCTCCACCGCCCGCGCCAGCACCCCGATCGACCGCGTGAACTCCCGCAGATCGATCCTCTCTTCCGGCGTGTGATCCAGCGACGAGTCCCCCGGCCCGTACGCCGCCATCGGGCACCGCCACACCGGCGCTACCACATTCATGTCGCTCGTCCCCGTCTTGCGCTTGTGGACCGGGCGACCGCCCTCCGCCCGGATCGCCGCCGTCAGCGCCGCCACCACTTCGTCGCTCCGCGGCGACAGGTGCGCCACCTCGTCGCCCTCTGTCGTAAACAACCCGCCCTGTGGCCTTGCCCGCGCGATCAACTCCTTCACCTCCCCCGGCCCGATCCCCGGCGGCAGGCGGAACCCGATCTCCACCTCCGCCGCCTCGATCAGCCCATCGCTCGATGAGCGCATCCCCCGCACGGTGTGCTGCACGCGATCGAACACCGCCAGCGATTCGCCCCGCGACGGCAGCGCCGCGACGATCCGCTCCCGCCACGCGATGGCCGCGTCCCCGGCCGATTCCCCCGGCCCGGCGCTGTGCGCACAGCCGCGCTCCACCCGCAGCGTCGCGACGCACCGCCCCTTGTACCCCAGCGTCACCCCCTCCCACCCGCTCGGCTCCCCGATGATGCACGCGTCGGGCCTCCACTTCTCCGCCAGCGCGCGAGCGCCCACGGAGCGGGGCGTCTCCTCCCCCACCGCCCCCGCGACCCGGATGAGCACATCCTCACCCACCCGCTCCCGCGCCGCCGCGAACAGCATCGCCACCAGCGGCCCCTTCGCGCAATCGCCGCCAGCCTGTATGAACCGGCGACCAGACCGCTCAAGCTGAAACTGCCTGTTTCGTCGCA
>DOJA01000013.1:0-126 GCA_003511945.1 Phycisphaerales bacterium
TCGGCTTCTTCGACCACATGCTCACGGCGCTTGCGAAGCACAGCCGCATCGACCTGACGCTCGCCTGCGCCGGCGACCTGCGCGTGGACGACCATCACACGGTCGAGGACTGCGCCCTGGCGCTCG
>DOJA01000013.1:189-5961 GCA_003511945.1 Phycisphaerales bacterium
AAGGGCGACCTGCACATCGACGATCATCACACGGCCGAGGACTGCGCCCTGGCGCTCGGGGCGGCCCTCGACCGGGCGCTGGGAGACCGCGCCGGCGTCACGCGGTTCGGCTTCGCCTACGCGCCCCTTGACGAGGCCCTGGTCCGCGCCGTGGTCGACCTCTCGGGGCGCCCGTTCGCGCACTGCGGGCTGGGCTTCCGGCGTGAAACGATCGGGGACACCTCCACCGAGAGTCTGACGCACTTCTTCCACTCCCTGGCGTCCGCGCTCCGAGCGGCGGTTCACATCGACCTCATCCGAGGCGAGAACGATCACCACAAGGCGGAGGCCGCCTTCAAGGCGCTGGCCCTGGCCCTGCGGGCCGCTGTCGCCCGCGACGGCTCGGGCGCGGCGCCCAGCACCAAGGGGACGCTGTCGTGAGCCGCCCGGAGGTCCACATCATCGACACGCGCGTGGCCAATGTCGCCTCGCTCATCGCGGCTTTCGCGCGACTGGGCGCCCGCGCGACGCTCACTACAGAACCCAGGACTGTCGGCGGGGCAGGAGCCGTTGTGCTGCCGGGCGTCGGCTCCTTCGGCGCGGGGATGAGTGCGCTGCGCGGCGCCGGGCTTGTTGAGGTCATCCGCGAACGCCTCGACGCTGCGCGCCCAACGCTCGCGGTCTGCCTCGGGCTGCAACTCCTGTGCGCCGCAAGCGACGAGAGCCCGGGCGTCGAGGGAATCTCGCACCTGCCCGCCAAGGTGACGCGGTACCCGGGCAGCGTCCGCGTGCCGCAGTTGGGCTGGAACTTCATCGAACCTGGCCGCTCGTGCTCGCTCCTGACGAGGGGGCACGCGTACTTCGCCAACTCCTACCGGCTCACCGCGCCCCCGCCCGGCTGGAGCGTCGCGGTCGCGGGGTACGCCGGCCCGTTTGTCGCCGCGCTCGAGCGCGGCCCGGTTCTCGCCTGCCAGTTCCACCCGGAACTGAGCGGGCGCTTCGGGATCGATCTTCTTGATCGCTGGCTCGCCCGCGCCGAGCAGGAGGCGAGCGTCGCGTGCTGACGGTGCGCATCATCCCCTGCCTGGATGTGAAGGACGGGCGCGTCGTGAAGGGCGTGCGGTTCTCGAACCTGCGCGACGCGGGGGACCCCGCGCAGCAGGCCGGGGCCTACGAGGCCCAGGGCGCCGACGAGCTGGTGGTGCTGGATGTCTCGGCGACGACGGAGGCCCGCGCGACGCGCCTCGACACCGTTCGTGCGGTCCGCGGCGCCATCTCGATCCCGCTGACTGTGGGCGGGGGCGTGCGGTCCATCGCCGACGCCGAGGCGCTGCTCACCGCCGGTGCGGACAAGGTGGCGGTCAACAGCGCCGCGGTCGAGACGCCCGATCTGTTGAACACCCTCGCCGACCGCTTCGGCAGCCAGTGCACCATTCTGGCGCTCGACGCCGCACGGCGCACCGACGGGCCGGGCTGGGAGGTGGTCGTTCGATCGGGCTCAACTCGAACGGGGCTCGACGCGGTGGACTGGGCCTCCGACGCGGCCCGGCGCGGCGCTGGGGAAGTCCTGCTGACTTCGTGGGACCGCGACGGCACGCGCTCTGGGTACGACCTGGACCTGCTGAACGCCGTGAGCCGCGGGGTGCCGGTTCCCGTGATCGCCTCCGGCGGCGCCGACAGCGCGCAGCACATGCTGGACGCGCTGCGGGCCGGCGCCGACGCGGTGCTGGCGGCATCCATCTTCCATGACGCCGACACCACCGTCGCGTCGCTCAAATCGTTCCTCCGCGACCACAGCATCGAGGTGCGCCCATGATCGTCCCCAGCATCGACCTCATGAACGGGCACGCGGTCCAGCTGATCGGCGGCGAGCAGCAGGCGATCGACGCGGGCGACCCGCGCCCGATCGCCGAGCGCTTCGCGCTCGCGGGCGAGATCGCGGTCATCGACCTGGACGCCGCGATGGGCACGGGCTCCAACGCCGGGGTGATCGAGGAACTTGTCCGGATCGCGCCCTGCCGCGTCGGGGGGGGGATCCGCTCGCGCGAGGCGGCCCTGCGCTGGCTGGACGCCGGGGCCGAGAAGATCATTCTGGGGACGGCCGCCACGCCTGAACTTCTGTCGACACTCCCGCGCGAGCGCCTGATCGCGGCGCTGGACTCCCGACACGACCGCATCGTCACCGAGGGCTGGAAGACCGCCACCGAGCAGCGCACCGCGCCGCGCATGGAGGAGCTGCGCGGGCTCGTCTCGGGGTTCCTCGTCACCTTCGTCGAGCACGAGGGGCGCATGGGCGGGCTCCCGATCGACCGCGCCCGCGCCCTGCTCCCGCACGCGGGGAGCGCCCGCGTCACCGCCGCGGGGGGCGTGCGCAGTGTTGAAGAAGTCGCGGCCCTGGACCGCCTGGGCATCGACGCGCAGGTCGGCATGGCGCTGTACTCCGGGGCCATCGGCCTGGCCGATGCGATCGCGGCGCCCCTCACCACCGACCGGCGCGACGGGCTGTGGCCCACCATCGTGTGCGACGAGCAGGGCGTCGCGCTCGGGCTCGCGTACTCCAGCGCCGCGTCGCTCCGAGAGGCCGTCGGTTCGCGCACGGGCGTGTACTGGTCGCGCTCGCGGGGCGCGCTGTGGCGCAAGGGCGCCACTTCGGGCGCGGCGCAGGTGCTCCTGCGCATCGACCTCGACTGCGACCGCGACACGCTGCGCTTCACGGTCCGCCAGGCCGGCCCCGGCTTCTGCCACAGCGGGACGCGCACCTGCTTCGGGGAATCCCGCGGGCTGGCGGCGCTCGCGCGCCGGATCAGCCGGCGCCTCGCCGACGCGCCCCCCGCCCCCGGCTCATACACGCAGCGCCTGCTCCAGGACCCGGGCCTGCTCCGCGCCAAACTTGTCGAGGAGGCGGGCGAACTCGCCGAGGCCCTGGCGCCCGAGCACGCCGTCCATGAAGCCGCCGACCTGCTGTACTTCGCGCTCACGGCACTCGCCCGCGCCGGTGGAGACCTCCTCGCCGTGGAGCGAGAGCTCGACAGGCGCGCCCTCACCATTTCACGCCGCCCAGGCCACGCGAAGCCCACCTCATGACGCCTCCACGACCACTGCTCACCGTGAAGTCTCCCTCGGACCTCCGGACTGTCCGACGCTCCCCGCTCGATCCCCACACTCTCCGCGCCGCGGGCGAGATTGTCGAAGCGGTCCGGACGAGGGGCGAGCCCGCCGTGCGCGAGTACGCCGCCCGCTTCTACGAGCGCGCGCCGCGGGAGCCGCTGGTCCTCTCCCGCCCAG
Source organism: Phycisphaerales bacterium (assembly GCA_003511945.1). GTDB lineage: Bacteria > Planctomycetota > Phycisphaerae > Phycisphaerales > UBA1924 > UBA11155. The sequence continues at coordinate 3,454 of DOJA01000013.1, forward strand.
AGTTCGAGGACGCGCCGTGCCGCATCCCCTCCGCCGAGCGAGCACTCCTGGAGCGCACCGCCGCGCGGATCGATGGCTTCGCCCGCGCCCAGCGCGCGGCGTTGCGCGATCTGCGGCTCGCGATCCCGGGCGGTGAAGCGGGGCACACCGTGATCCCGATCGACAGCGCCGGCTGCTACGCGCCTGCGGGGCGCTTCCCGCTCCCGTCTTCTGTTCTCATGACCGCGGTGACGGCGCGGGCCGCGGGGTGTCGGCGCGTCGTCGTGGCTACCCCCAACCCGTCTCCCATCATGCTCGCCGCCGCGTGCATCGCGGGCGCCGACGAGGTGCTGTGCGTCGGCGGCGCTCACGCGATCGGCGCCCTCGCCTTCGGCTTCTGTGGGTTTGTCCCGGTCGACTTCATCGCCGGCCCCGGCAACCGCTGGGTCACCGCCGCCAAGCACCTGGTCATGGGGACAGTCGGCATCGACATGCTCGCCGGCCCCTCCGAGCTGGTGGTCCTCGCGGACGACTCCGCGGACCCCGCCTTGATCGCCGCCGACCTCCTGGCCCAGGGCGAGCACGATCCCGACGCGGTGCCGATTCTCGTGACGATCAGCCCCGCGCTCGCTTCGGAGGTTGAGCTGGCGCTCGCGCAGCAACTCGAGTCGCTCCCGACCGCGCCCGTCGCGCGTGGCGCGTTGTCAAACGGATCGGTCTGCATCGCGCCGAGCATGGACGAGGCCATCGCGGTCGTCGATGCGCTCGCGCCCGAGCACCTGGAGGTCATCACCCGCGACGCGCCGGGTGTCGCGGCCCGCGTGCGTCACGCCGGCGCCGTGTTCGTCGGCCCCGCCTCCGCGGAAGTCCTGGGCGACTACGGCGCCGGCCCCAATCACACGCTCCCCACGGGCGGCGCCGCCCGATTCGGCGCGGGGCTCAGCGTGCAGCACTTCCTGCGCGCTCGCACCTTCATCCGGATCGACGATGCGGCGCTCGCCCGTCCGCTGGCGCAGGACGCGGCGGATCTTGCGAGGATCGAAGGCCTGAGCGGGCATGAACGGGCCGCCCACCGGCGCTTGGAGCCCCGCACACGCTGACTCGGGGAGGGCCGGGAGCGACGGGCGGGCCGCCCGTCCCACCCGGGAGGAGAGGGCATGCCGCGCGGGGCTTTCAGCGCCCCCCGCCGATCAAGCCCTGCGCCGCCCGCGCCTTCCGTGCGGCGGACTCCGCGCCCGCCCAGGTCAGCCCGTCTTCGAGCGCGACGACGCTCGCATCCGGCCCGATCACGAACAGCCGGGTCGAGTGCAGGATGTTCGCCATCGTGCGCCCGTCCTTGAGTGTGATGGTGATCGATGGGTCCTCGGTCGTCGCCACCCGGAGCCCCGCGAGGATGTTCGTGACCTCGGCGCGGTCCCCGGTGAGCATGGTCCATCGCGCGGTGTCGATGCCCTTCGACGCCGCGTAGGCGCGGAGCGCTTCGGGGGTGTCGTTCTCGGGGTCGACCGAGATGGTCCCGATCCGCACCGTCGAGCCGGTGAGGAGCCCCTGCATCCGGATCAGGTGCGCGTGCATGACCGGGCAGGCGGTGGGACAGTTGGTGAACGAGAAGGCCAGCACAGTGACGCGCCCGCGCAGCCAGTCGCGTCCCAGGCGCCGCCCGTCCTGGTCGATCAGTGTGAACTCCGGAATGACGAGCGACTTCAGCGCCTCATCGACGGGCGCGGGTGGAGTCGTTGCGGCGCCGGACGGGCCGAGGCGTGAGAGCAGCAGGGCCGTGCCGTAGACCGCACCGCTGACGAAGATCACCGCCGCCAGCGCCCAGGCGATGAGCCGGGCGCGCACCCCGGGATCGCTGAGCAGGGGGGACCGCTCGCGCTGGTCCCACTGGCTCATTCGGCCACCGGTCCGGCGGTGCCGGCGGTTCGTGTGCGCATGGCCAGGCACGCGGCGCCGAACATCGCCGCGGCGAAGAGAAGCGTCCCCGCCCAGGCCCACGCGCCCGCCGGCGGGCCAATCCCGAGAGATCCCCCCATCGCACGAGTGGCCCAATGCAGAGGGTTCGCGAGCATCACCGCGCGGAGCCAGCCCGCGGCGCCCTCCGCCGGGAAGAGCGCCCCGCTCAGCAACCACATCGGCATCAGCACCATGTTCATCACACCGTGAAAGCCGGCGGTGGAGTTGATCCGCCACGCCGCCGCCAGCCCCAGACCGATCACCGCCACCGAGACGAGCGCCGAGGCGAGCGCCGCGCCCAGCCACCCGCCCGCGCCCGGAGCAAGCCCCACCACGATGGCGCCCAACAGCAGGACCAGCGCCTGGGTTGTCGCGATGACCGTGCCCCCCAGCACCTTGGCCCCGGCGATCGCCCACGACGGCGCAGGGCTCACCAGCACCGACTGGAGGAACCCCCCCTGGCGGTCCTGGATGAGCGACATCGACGCGAAGATCGCGCTGAACAGCACCACCATCGTCACCATCCCCGGCAGGAGGAACCCCGCGTACGAGGCCCCGTCCTCCCCCCCCACC
>DOJA01000150.1:0-615 GCA_003511945.1 Phycisphaerales bacterium
GGGGGTCCGGGGGCCGGGGGGGCCGGGCGCCTCAGATCACCCACACGCACAGGCGAGCGCGTCGGAGCGCATCCGGCGGCACGGGCGCTCGTCGCACCCACGCGGACTCGCGCCCCGCCACCCAGGCCATGGGCGGCAGACGCCATTCCGAACCGGCGCCATCCGTGAGGAGCCACCGGGTCAGTTGCGCGGCCGACTCCTCGGGCGCCACAAACCGCTCCGGCGCCACCAGCGCGCACAGGCGGCATTCATCCAGGCAGCATTCGCCGCCGTCGCACGGGTCCGGGCATTGATCCTCGCACCCGGTCGCGGCGCACCCGCAGGGCGCCGGTTCGTCCGAAAGGCACGCGCTGGAGCACTCCGCGGCGATCAGCACCGGCCCGCACGCAACCGCCCCGCCCAGCGGCGCGCACGACCACCCCAGGAGAGTCTGAACAAGCACCAGCAGCGCCAGTGAGAGTCGGTCGAGCATGGCGGGTCGTTCGGGTGAGGACGCCTGTCGCTTGAGCAACGCCGGAGGGCGGATCACTATTCCATCCACTCAGAGCATACGCTCCTCATCAGCATGGGCAGCACCCGAACAGATCCCGTTATCGGCATCGACCTGGGCACGAC
>DOJA01000150.1:715-1221 GCA_003511945.1 Phycisphaerales bacterium
CGACGAACTCTCTCGTCGCCTACGCGCCTCCTTCCGGGGGGGGGCCTGGAGTGCTCCCCGACCCGGCAACCGGGCGCGGCCTGCTCCCCAGCGTGGTCCGATTCGACGATGCCGGGCGTCCCGAGGCCGTGGGCGACTCGGCCCGCGAGCGGGCGTCGGAGTTCCCCGCTTCGACCATTTCGAGTGTCAAGCGCCTGATGGGGCGATCGCCCGCCGACGCGGAGGACGACCTGCCCTACCTGGCGTTCGAGGTGGTGGAGGGCGCCGGTCGGACGGCCCGCGTCCGCCTGCCGGGGGGACAGATCGTCTCGCCGCAGGAGGTCTCGGCGGTCATCCTGCGGGCGCTGAGAGCGCGCGCGGAGCACGCCCTGGGCGCGCCCGTCACCCGGGCCGTGGTGACCGTGCCCGCGTACTTTGATGATGCCCAGCGCCAGGCCACGCGTGACGCCGGGCGACTCGCCGGGCTCGATGTGCTTCGGATCGTCAACGAGCCCACCGCCGCCGCG
>DOJA01000150.1:1341-1835 GCA_003511945.1 Phycisphaerales bacterium
TGTCGGTGCTCCGCGTGACCCCCCGGGACGAGAGCGACGCGCTCGGCGCCGACTTCTTCGAGGTGCTCTCCACCGCGGGCGACACCCGCCTGGGGGGCGACGACATCGACCAGGCGATTGTGCGGGCCGCGCTCGACCGCGTGGCCCCGGAGCGTCCCACACCACGGGAGTTGCAGGCCCTGCGCGCCGGCGCGGAACGGGCGAAGGTCGATCTGTCCACGCAGCGCACGACGCACCTCGCCCTGACGGTCGGCGGGCGCGGGCACGGGGTGGCCCTGTCGCGGGAGGAGCTGGAGGCACTCGCCGAGCCGCTGATCGCTCGCACGCTCGCCTGTTGCGAGCGCGCCCTGCGCGACGCGCGGCTCGCGCCGGAGTCGATCGACCGGGTGGTTCTGGTTGGCGGAGTCACCCGCATGCCCCTGGTCCGGGCGCGAGTGGGGGAGTTCTTCCGCGCCGAGCCCTACACGGCGCTGAACCCGGACGAGGTCGTCGCC
>DOJA01000150.1:2075-2489 GCA_003511945.1 Phycisphaerales bacterium
CAGGGCGAGCGCGAGATGGCGTCCGACTGTCGCGAGCTGGGCGTCTTCACGCTCTCGGGCATCCCGCCCATGCCCGCGGGAATCCCGCAGGTCGAGGTCTCGTTCCTGGTGGACGCCAGCGGGGTGCTCAGTGTGTCCGCGATCGAGAAGCGCAGCGACACCCGCGCGCACCTGCAGGTCGTCCCGGCGCACGGGCTGACGCGTGAGGAGGTCGAACGGATCGAGGCCGAGTCCTTCGCCCACGCCCGGGACGACATGACCCGCCACCGGGTGGTCGACCTGATCGCCAACGGGCGCCTGGACCTGAAGTGGACCCGCGATGCGCTCGCGAAGGTCGGCCCCGCGCTGGACACCGAGGCGCGGGCGCAGGTCGAGCGCTGCGCGGAGGCGCTGGCGGGGCTGATCGCCGCCGCG
>DOJA01000150.1:2672-4170 GCA_003511945.1 Phycisphaerales bacterium
CATCGCGGCGGCGCTGCGCGACACGACGCCCGGCCCGTAGCCGCACCCCGGCCCTGCGGCGCGAATCCGCAAGCCCGCAGAACCCGAATACCACCGCCCCGCCGCCAATCCGCCCGCACCCCGGACCTACCATCCCCCCGTGTTCCGCCTGGCGCTCAGGATGCTCACCCGCGACACGGGCAAGTTCGTGGCCCTGGTGGTCGGGCTGACCTTCGCCACCCTGCTCATCTGCCAGCAGGGCGCGATCTTCCTCGGGCTGCTCATCCGCTCCACCGGCGCGCTGCAGAATGTCGCGACGCCCGACCTGTGGGTCACCGACCCGCACCTGCGGTTCATCGAGGAGGTCCGTCCGATCTCCGACCGCGACCTCGAGCGCGTCCGCGCCGTCCCGGGCGTTGCGTGGGCCGAGCCGTTCTTTTCCTCCCGCGCGACGGTCGAACTCCCCGACGGGGCCTACAAGACCGCGCAGATGATCGGTGTGGACCGCTCGACCATGGTCGGCGCGCCCCCGGAGGTCACCGCCGGGTCGCTGGACGACCTCCGCGCCCCCGACGCGGTCATGGTCGATGAGTCCTCCCGCGACAAGCTCGCCAACTGCCAGATCGGCGACACCTTTCGACTGAACGACAAGCGGGCCGTGGTGGTCGGCTTCTGCCGGATCAAGCTGGGCTTCGAGTCCAACGCGGTCGTCTACACGACCTACGACAACGCGCTCCGCTTCACTCCTGTGGGGCGCGAGCGCATCTCCTTCGCCCTCGTCGCGGTGCAGGAGGGGCGGGACATCGGCGAGGTTGCGCGGGAGATCAACGCCCGCACCGGCCTCGCTGCCCTCACCCGCGAGGAGATGACCTGGCGCACGGTCAACTTCATCCTCAAGGAGACCGGGATCGGCATCAACTTCGGGATCACCGTCCTGCTGGGCTTCGTCGTCGGGCTCGCGGTCACCGCGGCGATCTTCTACCAGTTCACCCTCGAGAACCTGCGCCACTTCGCGGTCTTCAAGGCCCTGGGCGCGGGGAACTTCACGCTGGTGCTCATGGTCATGGCGCAGGCGCTGACGGTCGGGGCGATCGGCTTCGGGATCGGCGTCGGCGCCACCGGGATCTTCACCATCATGGGGCGCGAGCCCGGCGCGGAGCTCTCCCCCTTCTTCCCCTGGCAACTGCTCCTGATCTGCTTCATCGGCATGTTCATCTGCATCTGCGCCGGGTCGCTGCTCTCGATCCGACGCGTCGTGGCCCTCGAGCCCGGGGTGGTGTTCAAGTGAGCACCACTGCACCGACCCCGACGCGCCCCGCGCCGGCGCCCGCCAGGTCCGATCCCGCCATCCGTCTCCGGGGGGTCACCAAGTCCTACGGCTCGGGCTCCACGGTCGTTCACGCGCTGCGGGGCGTCGACCTCGCGGTGCCGCCGGCGGAACTCGTCATGCTGGTGGGGCCATCGGGGTGCGGGAAGACGACCCTGGTCTCCATCCTCTCGGGCGTGCTCGACGCCGACG
>DOJA01000150.1:4302-4487 GCA_003511945.1 Phycisphaerales bacterium
TCGTGTTCCAGTCCTTCAACCTGATCCCGACGCTCAACGCACTTGAGAACACCGCCGTCCCGCTGATCGTGAAGGGCTTCAGCGAGCGGGCCGCCAACGAGCGGGCCGCCCGGGCGCTGAGCGATGTCGGGCTGGGCGAGCGCCTCAGGTCGCTCCCGAGCCAGCTGTCGGGCGGCCAGCAGCAG
>DOJA01000150.1:4576-10979 GCA_003511945.1 Phycisphaerales bacterium
AGCAGCAGCGGGTGGCCATCGCGCGGGCGCTGGTCGGGCGTCCGCGCCTGGTCGTGTGCGACGAGCCCACCGCGGCGCTCGACGGGCACACGGGCCAGCAGGTCATGGAACTCATCAAGAACGCCGCCCGCGAGCCGGACGAGAAGGGGCGCGACCGCGTCGTCGTCGTCGTGACGCACGACAGCCGCATCTTTCACTACGCCGACCACATCATCGAGATGGAGGACGGGCTGCTGAAGAAGGGGCTGTCGGAGCACACCATCCAGGAATCCCACCACATCCCCGTGTACAACGCCGAGGCCGGCGCCACCGCCACCTGAACCCAGCCCAAGAGCCACCCTGCATGTTCCGACGCATCGCCATCCTTCTATCCATCGCCGGGCTCGCGCTGGCGGGGTATGTCGTCGCCACCGCTCAGCCGCCCACTCCCGCGCCGCCCCCGGCCCAGCCGCCCTCGTCGAACCCCTACGCGCGGGGGATCGTGGCGATCGGCCTGGTCGAGCCCGCGACCCGCGCGGTGGATGTCGCCGCCCCGGAGCCCGGCCGGGTGGTCGAGGTCTTTGTCGAGGTGAACGACCGCGTGAAGAAGGGCGACCCGCTCTTCCGTCTCGACGCGATCCCGGTCGAGAGTGAACTCCTCCGCGCCCGCGCCGCGGAAGCGCAGGCGAGCGCCGAGGTGGCCCGCCTGGAGGCGTGGCCCCGCCCCGAGGACTTCCCGCCCGTCGAGGCGGAGGTGGAAGAGTCGAGCCAGCGCCTCGCCGACGCCGAGGACCGACTGGCCTCGCTCGAGAAGGCCGGCGTCGCGGGCGGCGCCAGCGAGACCGAACTCCAGCGCGCCCGGTTCTCGGTCTCGACCCTTCGTGCCACCCTCATCAACGCCCAGGCCCGGCTGGCGCGCCTGAAGTCCGGCTCGTGGGACCAGGACCTGCTCGTCGCCCGGGCGGCCCTGGCCGCCCGCCAGGCCGACAGCCGCGCGATCGAGATGCGCCTGGATCGTTACACCGTGCGCGCGCCGATCGACGGGACCGTCCTCAAGCGGAACATCGAGCCCGGCGAGTCCGCCGCCGGCGGCGGCGCCCCGTCGCCCGGCCCCCAGGGCGAGTCCGACGCGCCCCTGGTCCTGGGCGATCTTTCCGCGATCCATGTCCGCGCTCTCATCGACGAGGAGGACGCCCCGCTGCTCCGCCTCGGCGCCCACGCCACCGGGCGCGTCCGAGGCCCCTTCAAGACCAGCGTCCCGCTCGAGATGCTCCGCATCGAGCCCATGGCCCGCCCCAAGAACCAGATCACCGGCGGCAGCACCGAACTCATCGACACCCGCGTGATCGAGGTCGTTCTACTCGCCAGGCCCGAACCCGGCGGACCGACGCTCTACCCGGGCCAGGTCGTGGATGTCTTCATCGACGCGGGAGATGCCGTCCCCCCGACCCCCCCCGCGCCAACCCCGCCCAGCGCCGCGTCACGGTGACGCCTTGTGGCGATCAGGCCCAAGTCGCCCGCCACGCGAGCGACCGGTAGAGCCAGAAGCCCACGACGATGAGCGGGACCCAGATCACGAGGCCGCCGACCGCGACTTCGACGATCAATGAGACGGACTCTCCCAGTGCATCGGCGCCCCGCGCGAAGGACTTGCGCAGCGACGCCAGGAACGCGGCGCCTTCCTTCGGCTCGCGACGATCTTCGCTCGGCGGGGGGACAATCTCGATCCGGAGCGACGACAGCCGGGCGCGGTTGTCGAGTCCGGCGCGGTTGGCCTCGAGCCGCTCGATCCGCAGCCGCACTTCCTCCAGCGAGTTCCGAACGGTCAGCACATCCGCGAGCGGCGCTTCGGGGCGACGATCGAGCAGCGCCAGCAACTCCGCCTCGATGCGCCGCTCGTTCCGCAGGCGGGCGCCCAGGTCTGTTACTCGTTCCGTCAAGTCCTCAGCGATGGTGTTCTCCTCAATGACCTCGGCGACTTCCCGAAGGGAGCGCATCACCTCGTCCACGCGGCCGGCGCCGATGCGGAGGGTGATGCTCCCCCGCAGCGAATCTCCCTCGCCGCTGACCGCCGCCCGCTCGGCAAACTCGCCGGCAAGGGTGTCGACGAGCCCAAGAGCCGAGTTGAACGCCTTTCGCACATCGACCGTTCGCAGCGACATGGTGGCCTGGCGCACGATCGTGCGATCGATCGGAGCCCACGGGGCTGGCAAGGGGTCCGCGTCGGCGGACCGCCCGTTTGACCATACTTCGAACCCGGTTCCGGCTTCGCGAAAGGGGGGACTGGCGGGAGTCCTCCGGGCAGGTGCGTCGGACTGAGGAGCCAATGCGGGCATTTCGTGCGCCGTTCGCGGGCTCATGGCGACCATGCGCGAAAAATCCCGAGCGTCCTCTGTCGAACGGCTTGTCGATTGGGGAGCCCGTCCAGACTCGGGGATGGTCAGCGCCACGAGCGCCACTACCGCCGCGGCGGCCGCGAGGCCGGCAACAGGCCATCGGAGGATGCGCTCCGCCGAGCGGCGGCGATCCTCGTGCCGGACGCGCTCCAGCGCCATCCGCCATTGGGCGGTCTCGCCGCCGCGCCACTCCGACGCCCGTTCGAGCGCCCTGCTCAGTGTGTCGTTCGGCTCGTTCATCGCTTCGCCTCGCTCCCCGCGGCGTCGCTGAGAGTGCGCATCGCGCGCCTCATGCGGGTCTTGAGTGTGCCGACCGGGATTCCGAGCACCGCAGACGCCTGCTCGTGCGTCATCCCGCGAAGATGGCAGAGAATCACCGTCTCTCTGCCCCGTTCGTCAAGCCGATCAAGCACCGTCTGAAGCCACTCGACTTCTTGGACACCCGAACTGTCCCTTGCGTCCGGGGACGACGAAGACGCGGCCACCGGTCTGGATGCACGCCTCTCGCGCGCGTTCAGATCCCGGCACCGGTTGATCGTGATCCGGTACACCCAGGTCGAGAACGAACTGCGTCCCCGGAAGGCGCGAGCATGGCGGATGACCCGCACCCAGGCCTCCTGCACCGCTTCCCGCGCCAGCGATTCGTTCCCGCGGCACAGCCCCAGCGCCAGCCCCAGCAGTCGGCTTTCATGGCGTTCGGCGAGAGCGCCCAGGGCCGAATCGTCACCACCCGAAAAGCGGGCCAGCAGCGCCTCGTCCGTCACCGATCCGTCTGTGCCACGGGGCTTCATCGGGGCGTCTTCCTCGAAGGATTGGACTCCCTTCACGCCCCTTTGGTTTTCTCATCAGGAGCGGATTCTGTGATTCGCGCCCGGCCCCATGACTCACCGGCTCCTTTGCCCCAGACCTCCATCGCCTCGCCGAACATCGCCGTCGCTTCCCGCGTCAACCGCTCCAGGTCCTCCGGACCGCGCGGGTACGCCAGCGCGCACACCTGCTCGTAGACCGGCCCGGGCAGATCGTCCTTCAGGTACCGGAACCCGAAGTCGTGGCGGTCCGGGCAATGGACGCAGCGCAGCAGGTCCACCAGCGGCCTGAGCACCAGCGCCTGGAAAGAGTACGCCCCGTCAATCGGCAATCCGCGGGTGCTCTGCTTTGCAGCGAGATGGCGCAGCAGCGGGAACCGCTGCCGGACATCCTCCACCTTTTTGCGCACAGCGGCCTCGATCGCCGCCCGATCGACCCGCTTCGTGCGCACGAGCCCGTCCTTGTCGAAGAGGACTGTGGGTGTGCCGTGGCGCTCCACATCGAGCCACTGGTGGTCCTTGCCCTGCTCGAGGGCGAGCCAGTCGATCATCAGCCACTCGGGCGCGTCCTTGAGCTGGTAGAAGACCTGGCGCCCGCCGTGCCACGCGGGCTCCGGGACTCGGTAGCGGATGGCGACCTCACCGATCGACTCCACCGCCCCGTCGAACGCCCGCTCGGCCTCGTCCGCCCGCCCGGGGGTGTGGACGAAGAAGATGTCGACATCCGACATCTCGTCGGCGCGTCCGTTGGCGTCGCTCCCCCCCAGCCACGCGGCCCGGAAGACCTCGTTCGCGCGGAGCAACCGCGACAGCGACTCAACGACAGCGGCGCGGGTGAGCATGGGGGCGCATACCCGCGACGGGGGCGTGCGGCTGCGGGGCCTGCTACCATCCCCGCATTCGCACGGGGCGGCCGCCCAACGCGGCCTGAGAAGCACCCGTTGAACCTGACCCGGTTCGCACCGGCGGAGGGAATGCGACCATCGGCGACCCGCGGCCCGTGCCGCCCCGCCGATCCGCTCACCATCTCGCCGGGCGCGCCCCAACCCGCGTTGGAGCCCACGCCCGATGATCCATCAGCCGCACCCGACGAGCCCGCGCGTCCGAACGACCGAACTCCCGTCGCCTGCCGGCGCGCCGGCCCCCGCGCCCACACTCTCCGCACGGTTCGGCGCGCCCCTCCACGGCGCGCTCAACCCCAGCACCGCCCGCGAGGGCACCAGCCCGGGCTCGTTCGCCCTCGCCCCCGACATCGGCGGCCCGCGCTCCTTCTCCTCACCCGACACCCCGGGCATGCCCGCGCCCTCCACCAAGACCGCGTGGGACTTCCTGCCCGACGGATGGAAGGTGGAGAGGAAGGCATCGAGCCATCGAGGCATTGAGGGGAAGGCATCGGGGCATCAAGGCATCAAGGCATCAAGTGAAGAGGAGTGGATGGGGCGGTCCGACTGGTTTGGGAGTGTGGCCTCCGCCAACCCGCATGTGCCCGGCGCCCAGCGCCTCCCGCTCGATGGCTCGATGCCTCGATCCCTTGATGCCTTGTGCGCCGTCGAGTTCACCACCGCGCTCGGTGAGCGCCTGCGCGTGTCCTACCCCGCGGGCTTCCGTCCGGTGACGCAGCTCGAGTTCGCGCGCCTGGGTGTGGTCACGCCGCAGATGGAGCGTGTCGCGCAGCGGGAGCCGCACCTGACCCCCGAGCAGGTGCGCGACGAGGCCGCCGCCGGGCGGATGATCGTCCCCGCGAACATCCACCACCTCGCGCACAACCTGGACCCCATGGCCATCGGACGCGCCAGCAAGACCAAGGTGAACGCCAACATGGGCGCCTCGCCCGTCTCGTCGGGCACCGATGAGGAGGTCGAGAAGCTCCGCTGGGCCGAGCGCTGGGGCGCCGACACGGTGATGGACCTCTCGACCGGGGGCGACCTCGACGCCTGCCGCGGCGCCATCCTCCGCCACGCCACCGTGCCCATCGGCACCGTGCCCGTCTACTCCATGATCATCGGGCGCACGATCGAGGCCCTCACGCCGGAGATCATCTTCGACTCCCTCGAGCACCAGGCCCGCCAGGGGGTGGACTACTTCACCATCCACGCGGGCGTGCGCCGCGGGCACCTGAAGTTCATCAGGGACCGTCTGATCGGCATCGTCTCCCGCGGCGGATCCCTGCTCGCCAAGTGGATGCTCGTCCACAACGACGAGAACCCGATGTACACGCACTTCGACCGCATCTGCGACATCATGCGCGCCCACGATGTCTCCTTCTCCCTGGGCGACGGCCTGCGCCCGGGCGGCCTGGGCGACGCCACCGACGAGGCCCAGCTCCGCGAGCTCGAAACCCTGGGCGAACTCACCGAGCGCGCCTGGCGCCGCGGCTGCCAGGTCATGGTCGAAGGCCCGGGCCATGTGCCCTTCGACCAGATCGAGTTCAACATGAAACTCCAGCGCACGCTCTGCCACGGCGCGCCCTTCTATGTCCTGGGCCCGCTGGTCACCGACATGTTCCCGGGGTACGACCACATCACCTCGTGCATCGGCGCCACCGCCGCCGCCTGGCACGGGGCGTCGATGCTGTGCTATGTCACCCCCAAGGAGCACCTGGGGCTCCCCAAGCGCGACGATGTCAAGCAGGGCTGCATCGCCTACAGGATCGCCGCCCACAGCGCCGACATCGCGCTGGGCATCCCCCGCACCCGCGACCGCGACGACGCCCTCACCAAGGCCCGCGCCGCGCTGAACTGGGAGAAGCACTTCGAGCTCTCCTTCGACCCCGACACCGCCCGCGCCCTCCACGACGAGGACCTCGATGTCGACACCGACTTCTGCGCCATGTGCGGCCACGACTGGTGCTCCGTCCGCATCAGCAAGGAGATCCAGGAGTTCGCCTCGGGCAAGGCCGACGGCTTTGATCGCGGCAGGCCCGTGCGATCGGACGCGCTGACGATTGACCAGCAGGAGATCCTCCGCCAGCGCGGCGTGCTCTCGCCCGAGGAGATCCACCGCCTGGCCGCCAAGACGAAGAAGTCCGTCGGTGTTGAGCCGGGCGGGAAGGCCTCCTGCCACAGCGACTTCGTGGCCCCCGAGGACGCCAGACGGATCCAGGAATCGAAACTGGTCCCGCTGAACACCGCCCCTGCGCACAACATCCCCTCAGGGGACCGGGTGGTCTAGGGTGCTTCGTCCGCCGCGGCGGACGAGGCGAGAAGGGGTAGAGCGGCGGGC
>DOJA01000150.1:11090-11915 GCA_003511945.1 Phycisphaerales bacterium
TGAATCGCCCGCCTTTGAAGACAGGTCCGGGGGACTCAGCGTCCCGCACCATTGCGACTTGACGAGCGATGGCTCTCGAGGAGACCCGATGGTCCCGCTCCGCCAGAACAGATGGCGCCGGGTGCCATGGCCAAGCCCCCGGCTNNCGGCGCGTTGGCCATGGCACACGAGCGACGACCCGTGCCCGGGCCCCCGTCACCCTTCCCCAGCGCCTTCCGCTTCGCCAGCGCGAACTTTGCGTGGTCGTCGAAGTGCTTGATGTAGCCCTTCACCAGGTCCGCCAGCGTCTTCAGCCCGCTCTCGCTGTGCTCGCCCACGCGCGTGAAGGCGCGGTCGGGCAGGGCCCGCAGGCGGGCCGCCATGATGCGCCGGTTCGCGTCGAACGCCGCGCACGCGGAGGGAAGGTCCACCACGCCCTCGGGCAGGCGGGCGCTGAATTTGTTCTCGTCGTACCCCAGCAGCAGCGGCGGGCGGTCGGGCGGCGCATCGTCGTGGGCCTCGCCCTGCAGGGCGATCACCCGCTTCATCCGCTCCGTGCCCACCAGGTCGGAATCGAACATGTGCACCACCAGCGTGCGCATGCTCCAGGCGCCCGCCACCGGGTGGGCGTCCAGTTCCTTCGCCGACAGCCCCGCGATCCACCCCGCGAGTTCAGCCCCCTGCGCCTCGAACCGGTCGATGTTTGTGCGGTCCATCCACCCAGAATATCCCCTGGGACCGCCCGCGGCCCGACGCTGCAGACAACCGCAAGCCCCCGCCGATCTTCCCAATGAACACCCCACGCCATGGCAGCGTAAGTTCCCCCAGCCCCCAAACCCCAAACCC
>DOJA01000032.1:0-14973 GCA_003511945.1 Phycisphaerales bacterium
CACGACCCCCCACAACCCCTCACGGGCCCGCGATGTCCGCACCCTCGTTCTGGCGGATGAGCGCCTCGAGCAGCGCCGCGTCCGCGTCGGTCAGCACGCCGCTCAGGTCCATGTCCGCCTCGCACTGGTACCCGACCAGGGCGTAGAAGGCGCTCAGGTCCTCGGGGTCGATCACCCCGTCCCCGTTGATGTCGCCGGTGGTGACGCTGAAGTCGACATTGAACACGGTCGTCGACTGGTTCACCGTGATCCCGGCGCTGGGCTGCTCGAGCGCGACGACGCGGATCGTGTTCATGCCCGGCTGCAGCCCCGTCGCGTTGAAGGTCCACTCGTTGCGGTCCAGCGGCGTCGCGCGGTTCTGGAGCGTCAGCGTCCCCACGGGCTGGTTGACGAAGACATGCATGCTCGTGACCGTGCGGTCGGGGTTGCTGAACCGCAGGAACGCCGACTGCGACACGCAGTTGATCGTCGTATCCACGAGCTCCATCGGCGGCGCGTCGCGGTCGACATAGATCACCCGCCGGAAGTCGTTGCACAGCGAGAGCCCGCCCGCCTCGTTCCCGCTGGAGCGGTCGCGGAACGCCAGCACGCTGATGTAGTTCAGCCCCTCGGGGAGCAGGTCGGTGTTGATCGTCTGGCGGTAGGTCCCGTTCGCCCGCACGACCGCGCCGTTCACGCGGATCGGGTCCCGCTGCGTGACGAATCCCTCGTACCCCCGGAACTCGCCGGTCGGCACATCGAACGAGCCCGTCGCGTTGTAGTCCACGAACCCCTGGTTGATGCGGAAGACCGCGGTGTCGTCGAACCGCGTGTCGCCCCCCGGGTAGCCGGTCTGGTCGGTGACGAGATTGATCTCGAAGGACGCCCCCTGCACGACATCCACCTCGGCCAGGCGGCGGGCGAAGACCGCCACGCTCCCCGAGTCCGCGGGCAGCGTCTGGCTCTTGCCCACGATCGTCAGCACGCCGTTCGGCGTCGCCGGCCCGTACACCACATACCCGCGGCTGTGCTCGATGTGCGTCGTCCCGTTCCGCGAGGTGTTGCGGGGCACGCGGATCGTCACCGACCCCGACGCACCCACCGTGATCGTGTCGGGGATCTGCCCCAGCGGGTCCACATCCGGGTTCGTCGCGTTCCCCGTCAGTTCAACAAGCACCGTCCCCTGCGGGAACGCGGTGTTGAAGGCGCGTTCGTCGAAGTTGGTCGGGCAGGCGTTGTACTCGTCGTTCACGCCCACCAGCACATTCGCCACCCCGCTGGGAGTCTGGCGCGTGAAGGTGTGGACCGCGCCGTCGACGGCGTGCGGGATATAGATCCCCCGCCCGTAGCGGTTGGAGAGGTTCACCAGCCGCGGGATCCGGTCGTCCGCGCCGGAGAACAGGAAGTTCGTCGATGGACCCGGCGGGGTGCCCCCGCACTGCCCGGCGGTGACGGTGTAGTTGTTGAACCGGTAGAAGCACCCGAAGCCCAGCGCCGTCGGCACGCCCTCGCGGGGCCAGAACCCGCCCCGGTTGACGAACCGGTCGTGCATCTCCCGCGCGTTGTGGTACACGATGCGCTCGCCCGGGCGCATGATCTGGTAGGCGTGCGCCCAGTAGCCGATCTTGTCCTCGAAGGGATAGTCCGGGGCCGACCCGCCGTCGCCGCGCGAGCCGTTGTCGTGGCTCAGGATGTGGCGCACGCCGCGGTTCCCGTTGTTGAACCCGTCCTCGCCGAAGGTGTCCAGCGTGTTGTTGTTGAGCGACGCCGCCGACCCGGCGCCCTTGGCGCCGATCACATTCCGCATGTCCCCCGCGTTGGAAAGGTCCAGCGCATCGCGGTTCCCGAACCCGTCCTTGCGCACCCAGTAGTGGCTCACCAGCGACGGCCCTTCGACATTCTCCCCGAACGAGAACGGCGTCACGAACGACCCGTCCGGCGCGCGCCGGCGCTGGTACATGAACGAGTCGTAGAACTGGTCCCAGAACCACGGCTCGATGTGCTTGGAGGCGTCCAGCCGGAACCCGTCCACCCCGAACTCGTCGATCATCCACTGCGACCAGCGCATCAGCAGCCCCGTCGCGTTGTCCGCGATCGGGTCGCCCGCCATCGGGTCAGCCGTGTTGAACGGGTAGATCGTGAACTGCTGCGGCGCCGTGTTGAACGCGCCGAGCCCCATGTTCGAGCGGCTGATCCCCGGGTTGTTCACCACCTTCGGCGGCAGCCCGGTATCCGGATAGAACCTCGCGTTGCCCGGGTCGGGCTTGTTGCGGATGGTCCCCGCCGGGATGTTCTGCGGGTTCCCGCTCGCCACCGGGTGGCGGATGAACTGGTTGTTGCTCGACTGGTTGATGTCGATGAGCGAGACGAGGTCGCCCTCGAAGAGGTTGTACGGCCCCGCGCCCCCGCTCGGGTCGTGGGACTGCGTACCGCCGTTGTGGAAATCCCCCCAGTCGCCGGACCCGGTCGTCTTGGAGCTCCCCGGCCCAAGCCAGAACCCCGGGTACCCCCCCGACGCGATGAACCCGCTGCTCCCGTCGCGCCCCGAGTTGTGGTTCATCACTGAGTCGACATACACCAGCCCGTTCGCGCGGTGGAACTGCTCGACCGCGGCACGGAAGCCCTGCTCGGTGCCGTAGATGGTCTCGCCGCCGGGCTTGCCGATGTCGAAGCGGTCAAAGACATCGAACCCCGGGCTCGAGGGGTCGTTGGCCTTTGAGATCGGCGCCACCCAGGTCGAGCCGTAGCCCGCCATGAAGAAGTCGGGCATCCGGCGCTCCATCCGGTTCCATGAGAGTTCGAACCACTGGAGCATCACCGGGGTGGCGAAGGTGTCCACATTGTCCGCGCCGCTCGCTCCGGCCCCGGCCAGCAGCACCAGCACCGCGGCCGTGCCGCGAGTACCAGCTCGCGAGTTCCGGGACGGGTCGGGATTGCGCATCAGAGCCATGCCTCATCTCTCCTGGGACAGCGATCGGCGGAGCGGGCCTCAGGGGAAACCCACCGGGTCGAATGAATCTTGGCACAATCGGGGCAGAAGTAAACCGCTTTACCCGACTTTTGTCGGGTCGGTTCGGTGATTTCGGCGTGATGGGTTCTGTAAAACGGTTTACCAGCCGAACAATCGAGGACCCTTCGACCCAGCCGGTTCGGCGTCGTCGGCCATGGGGTGCGATATGGACTCGATGGCTCGGCGCCGGCCAGCATCGCCCCGAGTCGCATGCCGAGGCATCGCCTTCCAAGGCGGGCGATTCACGGGCCCGCCGCTCTACCCCTTCTCGACTCGCCCGCCGCGGCGGGCGAAGTGGCCTACACCAGCAGCGTCGCCGGGGCTTCCAGGGAGCCCTTGACCGTCCCGAGGTACGCCGCGGCCATCGCCCCGTCGATCACCCGGTGGTCGCTGGACATGGTCATCTGCATCTCGTGCCCGACGACGATCTGCCCGCCGCGGACCACCGGCTTCTCCACCGCCGCCCCGACAGCGAGGATGGCGCTGTTGGGCGGGTTGATGATCGCGGTGAAGTGCTCGACCCCGAACATCCCCAGGTTGGAGATCGTGAACGAGGCGCCGTCCATCTCGTCGATGGTCAGCCCCTTCTCGCGGGCCTTGGAGGCCAGCGCTTTGCTCTGCGCGGAGATCTGCCGTAGCCCCGCCCGGTCGGCGTCGCGAAGCACGCCCACCACCAGCCCCCCCCCCCGCTCGGGCGGCAGACTGATGGCGATCCCGACATTCACCCTGTCGTGCAGGTCGATCGACTGCCCGTCGCTCCCCCACGACGCGTTGATGAAGGGGTGCTGGTGCATCGCCAGCGCGCAGGCCCGGACGATGAAGTCATTGACGCTCAGCTTCACCCCCTGCGACGCGAGCTGGTCGTTCAGCTGCGCCCGCAGCGTCAGCAGAGGGTCCATGTCCACCGCCAGCGTGACCTGGTAGTGCGGGATCGTGGTCTTGCTCTGCACCAGCCGTTTGGCGATCGTCGCCCGCATGTTCGACAGCGCGGCCCGCTTCTTCTCCAGCGTCCCCGCGCCGAAGTCAACGCTCGGCGCCGGGATCCCGGCGCCCCGGGCGGTCCGCTTGGGCTCGGCCAGCGCCGGCGCGCGCTCGACATCCCTGCGCACGATCCGCCCCGCGGGGCCCGTGCCCGTCACGCCCGCGAGGTCGATGCCCTTCTCCTCCGCGATCTTCCGCGCCAAGGGCGACACGAACACCCGCCCCTCACCGCCCCCCGCTGCGCCGGCGCCCGATCGCCCGTTCGCCCCGGAATGCGCGGGCGGGTCCATGACCGCTGTCGCGCTCGGCGCCGCGACACCGGCGCCGGAACCCTTGGCCTGCTCCGCCCTCGGAGCGGACTTCGACCCCGGAGCCGCGCCCGCGAACCGTGCCTTCACCGCCGCGGGGTCCTCACCCTTCTCCGCCAGAACCAGGATCCGCGCCCCGACATCGGCGGCCTGTCCCTCCGCCAGCAGCACGACAGCCACGACGCCCGAGTCGAACGACTGCAGCTCCATCGTCGCCTTGTCGGTCTCGATGTCGCCGAGGACGGCGCCGGGGGAAACCTTGTCTCCCTCGTTGACATTCCAGTGGACGATGGTCCCCCGCTCCATGGTGTCGGACAGTCGGGGCATCGTGATTTCGATGGGCATGGGGACTCCAGATCGCAAAGGGGCAAATTGCCAAGGGTCCAGATCGAACCGTCTAGCGCCCGAGTTTGGCCATGCTCTCGCGGGAGCGAGAGAGGATAGAGCCGAGGATCTTTTTCAGTTCCGCCAGTTCGGCTTGGAGGGGCTCGGTCTGGCCGGACGCCACCATCCCTCGACGCTCGACCAACCGCAGCCAGAACCGGGCCTCATTGAGCTCCTTGATCGAGATCCCGATGATCTTGCAGAAGTCCGCGCGACTGAGCGCCTCGTCCGCCTCGAACGCATTGGCGCCAACCGCCGTGCCGCAACCTGTGAGCTGATCGACAATCCGCCACGAAACCCGGGCCTGTTCGAGTCGGACGCAGACATCCAGAACACGGTCGCAGAAGGCCTCGATGCGGCTCAACAAGTCTTCAGTCAACCGGCCCATGACACCCCCACTCTCCCACGCCCCCGCCGCTCATCTGCCATTTCCCCACTTGCCATCTGGCCCTCTGCCATCTGACCCATGGCCATCTGGCCCTCTGCCATCTGGCCCTCTGCCATCTGGCCCTCTGCCATCTGGCCCTCTTATCACCCCACCGCCCGCTTCACCGCCGCCACGATCTTCCCCTTGTGAGGCAGGAACGCCTGCTCCAGCCCCTTGGCGTAGGGCGCCGGCACATCATCGCTGTTCACCCGCAGCGGCTGGTGGTCCAGCCAGTCAAACGCCTTCTCGCACACCTGCGTCACCACCTCGCTCGCGACGCTCCCGAAGGGCCAGGACTGGTCCACCACCACCACCCGCCCCGTCTTCTGCACGCTCCGCACAACCGCTCCGATGTCCAGCGGCCTGATCGTCCGCATGTCCAGGACATCGCACTCGATCCCCTCCTTCGCCAGCTCGTCCCACGCCTCCAGGCAGAAGTTCACCGGGCGCCCGAAGGACACGATCGTGCACGCGTCGCCCTCGCGCAGGCGCGCCGCCCGCCCGAAGGGGATGTAGTACTCCTCTTCGGGCACATGGGCCTTGTCGCCCAGCATGCGCTCGGACTCGAGGAAAAAGACCGGGTCGGGGTCGCGGATGGCGGTCTTGAGCAGCCCCTTGGCGTCGTACGGGCATGATGGGATGGCCATCTTCAGCCCCGGCACATTCGAGTAGAGCGCCTCGACGCACCACGAGTGCGTCGAGCCCAGCTGCCCGCCCGCGCCGTCGTTGCCCCGGAACACCACCGGGCACCCCCACTGACCGCCGGACATGTACAGCATCTTGGGGACATTGTTCAGGATCTGGTCCGCGGCCACGAGCGAGAACGACCACGACATGAACTCGATGATCGGGCGCAGCCCGTACATGGCCGCCCCCACCGCGAGCCCGGCGAACCCGTTCTCGGAGATCGGGGAGTCGACGATGCGCTTCTCGCCGAACTCTTCGAGCATCCCCTGGCTCACCTTGTACGCGCCCGAGTACTGCGCGACCTCTTCACCCATCAGGAAGATCCGCTTGTCGCGGCGCATCTCCTCGCTCATCGCCTCGCGGAGCGCTTCGCGGAACTGGATGACGCGCGGCCCCTCGCGCGACGGCAGGTCCTCCTCCGCCAGGAACTCGGGAAGAGAGACGCCGTCAACGGCGGGGTGCAGGGGGGTGTCGATGGTGGAGAGTGTGGTGGTCATGCGTACTCTCAAGGTGTGGGAGGCGGTCCGTACCCGGCGGCGATCGCCGACGCCATTCGGATCAGGTCCGGGACATCATGCTCGATCACCCGGATGAGGAGATTCCAGTCGAGAATGTCGTACCCGTGCGCGATCAGGTTACGCTGGGCGATGACGGCGCGCCAAGGCAGGTCCGGGTGCCGGCTCTGGAACTCATCGCCGAGACGGACGCACACCTCGCCGATCACCACAAAGTTCCACAGCACCGCGTCCTTCGAAAGCCCGTCGGACAGAAATCGTTCCTGAGAGCCGCTGGATTCGTAGACCGCGCGGATTCGAACGGCGTGGTGGATCAGGTCGTGGAGCATGGATGGGATGCTGCGGCTGCTCATGCGGCAGGGAAGACCACAGTGGCGCCGCGCAGGATCGCGTGCCGGAGCCACGGGTTGTGGTGGCGCTCGACCGATCTTCGTGTCAAAAGATCGATACGACGACCAAGGAGCCGTTCGAGTTCATCCTGCAGGTTGAAGACCTGAAAATAGGTCCACTGGGCCTCGGGCGCGAACGACACCAGCACATCCACATCGCTCTCCGGCCCGAAGTCGTCGCGCAGCACCGACCCGAAGAGGGCGAACTCCGTGATCATCCACCGCTGACAGAGCCGGGCGAGCGCGTCCTGAGGGATCGGGATGCGGGGGGTGCTCATCGCGTTCACTCCTTCTCGCCCGACCCGTTCCGCGGACCGCTCCCGTTCGACCCCGGGGGCAGCACCTCGAGCGACTCGATCAGCATCACATCGATGACGAAGTGGCCGTCCTCGTGCGGTTTGAATGCGAGAGCGATCCGTCCGGACTCACTCACCGCCACGAGTCCGGGGTTCATCACTTCGACCGACCGCCCGCTCCCGAAGTGAATCCGGAACGCCCGGAACGGGTCGGCGGCCAAAGTCTGGCGCAGTTGATCGGCCTGCATCGCTCCGCCCTCACATCAGCGGGTTCTTCACCCCGTGCCGGTACTCCGCCGTCGGGCTCAGGTTCGGCTGCGGGTTCACATACACATCCGCGAACAGCTCCGTCGCGGGATCGGGATCGGGTGACTCCTCCGCGAACTTCATCGCCACCCGCACCTGCTCCTTGATCTCCTCCTGCATCCGCTCCCAGTCCCGCTCGCTGAGCGTCTTCTTCTCGTTCAGCAGGTGGTGCGCCAGCCGGTTGATCGAGTCCCGTTCCTGGTACTTCGCCACCTCCTCCTTCGTCCGGTACTTCTGCGGGTCGCTCATCGAGTGGCCCTGGTAGCGGTAGGTCTTGAGGTCGACGAACCCCGGGCGCTGACGCTCGCGCAGGTCGTCGGCGAAGGGCTTGAACCGGTCGTAGATCTCCCGGACATCCATCCCGTCGATCTGGATGGAGTCGATCCCGTACGCCGCCGCCTTGGCCCTCAGGTCGTGGGCCATGGTCGTGCCCCGCTCGATCGAGGTGCCCATCGAGTACCCGTTGTTCTCCACGATGTAGATGACCGGGAGCGAGTACAGCCCCGCCAGGTTCATCGCCTCGTGCAGCGCCCCCTGGTTCAGCGCGCCGTCGCCGAGGTAGCACAGGGTCAGGCGCTTCTTGCCGGTCTTCAGCACCTCCCACTCGTAGCGGTGCCCGAACGCCAGCCCGGCGCCCATCGGCGTCTGCGCGCCGACGATCCCGTGCCCGCCGTAGAGGTGGTTCGGGCGGTCGAACATGTGCATCGACCCGCCCTTGCCCTTGGCGCAACCGGTCAGCTTGCCGAACATTTCGGCCATGCACGCCTCGGCGCTCATGCCGCGCGCCAGCGCGTGCCCGTGGTCGCGGTAGGCGGTCACCACCGGGTCGCCCGCCTCGACGCACGCGATCGTCCCGACCGCGGTCGCCTCCTGCCCGATGTACACATGGCAGAACCCGCCGATCCGCGCCTGCTGATAGGCCGCCATCGTGCGCAGCTCGAACTCGCGGATCAGCATCATGTCCCGCAGCCAGCCGACAAGAACCTCGCTCGGGAGCGAGTCGGACAGTCGCTTGGCGCCCTTGGCGGAAGCAGTGGTCATCGTGGTCATCGTTTCCCCATCACTACCGGGCGACTCAACGGATCCTGAGCAGCCCCCGGAACCCCCGCGCGGGCAACGCGCCCCGGGCATGAACCGAAGGGTCGTCCCGACGGACCCGCCATCGCACGCCCCGCTGTTGTTCGCAAGATGTGAGTGTAGGGATGGCCCAATCCTCGGGCAAAGCCGCCGGACTCCGGACGCTTGGGGAACCGGGGTGGCTCCCGGAGTGTCCAATCCTCGCCCGGGAGAGCCCCCAGAGCGCGGCAGTCTGGGCGCTCTGTGCAAGCCAAATGGGGCCGACGCCCCCTCCGGCGCGCGCCCAATGGCGGTTTTCTGCGGCCGGCGTCGCCCTCGGGCGTATTGTCTTGGAGTGTCCTGCCGCGAGCGGCACCATCCCGGAAGGGGACGACAGTCCGCATGAAAGCCGTCTGGGTTCTATTGGGTTCCACCCTGCTGGTGGGTGTGGGTCTGGCCTCGGTCTTCCTTGCGGACGACCCCGCGCCCGCGCCCCGGACTCTGGGCTCCGGCGCGACCACTGGGGATGGCAGCCAAGCCGCGTCTCGTCCTGCTGTCCGCAGCGGCGGGTTGGGCGTGGCTTCTGAGCGCTCGGCGGCGGTCGAAGGGCGTTCGATGTTCAACATCGCCAACACGCCCCCACCCCGGCTGGCCCAGCGTCCCGACGGCGCCCTGCGGGCCGCCACCCCCGACCGGGTCAGCGACGACGCTCGCCCCCGCGCCAAGCGTCCGCCGCCGACGGAGAACTCCATCCGTGTGGCGCCCGATTCCACGGTTGCGTCCACAAACACCCCCGCTACGACCAGCGGAGACGCGCTCAGCGCCGAAGAGTTCCAGCGCCGCCAGAACGAGGCCCGCCAGAAGGCGAACGAGGCCGAGAAGCGCCGGCGCGAACTCGAGTCCGCCCGCCAGCGCCGTCTCTCGGAAGCCGAGGCGCGCGCGAGGGCGGCGAACCAGGCCGCCGCCGTCCGTGCCGCCAGTGCCCCCCTCGCGGGGGAGGCCGCCAACGCGTCCCGGGCCCGCGATCCCAATGCGCCGCCCTCCATCGAAGAAATCATGCGCCTCCTGCCGGACGGCGGGCGCGGCTCGCGCACCACTGGCAGCGGCGCCCAGGCCAGCGCTGGGAGCAGCGGCGGCTCGGGAAACTCCGGGTCCGGCTCAGGCGGCGCCGGGTCGGGCGCCGGGAGCGGCAGCGGCAGCACCGGAGGAGGAGGCGGGAGTGGAGCAGGCGCAGGCAGTTCCGGGGGGGGCGCAGGCGGTTCCGGGGGAGGCACGACCACTTCGGGCAACCCAAGTACAGCCGTCGTCGTGACCCTCCGTTGGATCCCCGTCGACAACCGCGCGTGCGGCACAACCCTTGCCGGCTTCCGGACCAACGACCTGTACATCCGGCTCACCGCCGCCGCGCCGATTGTTGCGGTGGACTCCCCGGTCACCGGCGGGCTCGCGCTCACGGGCGGCTCGTTCTTCAATATCGCGGATGCCGGGAATGTCATCCCGGAGTCGCCGGGCTCCGCCGATCCGTGCCGCGGGTTTGACTCGGCGCTGAACGACTTCGGGCTGATCCAACCCGAACCGACCAGCATCCGCATCGACGACCGCCTCGTGGCCTCATGGTTCGACTTCGCGGGCGAAACCCCGGTGCAAAGCGCCGCGATCTTCGGCGATACCGGGTTCTATCTTCGACTCGGGCGCTTCACGGCCCCGGCGACCATCACCGCCATCAGCGGCGCGCTGACCGTCGGCATCGGCACCATCGGCGTGAACTTCCAGCAGTTCTCGGTCAGCGTTCCCTTCCCCGCGGAGCTGTGGCCCAACGACCCTAACTTCAACCTCGCCCCCGGGACCTCAGGCGGGGGCGGCGGCGGAACACCCCCCGGAGGCGGCGGAGGCGGAACACCCCCGGGCGGTGGGGGCGGCACTCCACCCGGTGGTGGAGGCGGAGGCGGCACGCCTCCAGGTGGCGGCGGCGGGGGAACGCCTCCGGGCGGCGGGGGCGGCACGCCGCCCGACGGCGGAGGCGAGAACCCGCCACCGGTCAACACCGTCTGCCCGGGCAACCCCGGCGTCCCCTTCCCTTCCGGCGCCTTCGTTGAGGGCGACATCACCGCCGTCTGGCTGCCCATCGACAACTGCGGCTGCATCGACCGCATCGACGATGGCCAGGGCGGGACCGTCGTCGTCAGCGACCTGTCGGCGCGCAAGACCGCGGATCTCTATGTGCGCTCGTCGTCGGCGTTCTCCCTGCAGTTTGTCGTCACCGCCGACGAGGTGAACCCGTTCGAGGAGCGAGCGCTCCGCGTCGCGGACGGCGCCTTCTTCCAGCACCCCTCGGGCGACGATGTGAAGGTCACCGGCGTCACTGCAGAAGAGACGCCCTGTGTCGTGTTTGATTCCCACCTCGCCCTGGACACCACCGCCACGCCAGCCGGCGCCCGGCCTTCGATCTTCCAGCTCTTCTTCGACGACACCGTGCTGCAGGGGCTCTGGGTCGTGCCCGGGTTCTCCGCCGCCACCGCCGAGCCGGCCCGCAACGAGCCCGCCCTTTTCCCGGGCGACGCGACCGGCTTCTACATCCGCGTCGCCCGACTGACGGTCGACGAAGGGGCGACGATCTCCGGGTTCATCGACCTGGGCATCGTTCCCGCGGGCACCGGGCAGACGACGCAGCTGACCATCCCCGTGCCCGCCTGCCCGGAATGCTTCGCGCCGTCGGGCAACTGAACTCCCATCCCGTTGGGGGCCATCGCACGGCTCGGCGCACCGGTGCGCAGTTTCGTACTATTGGCCCCACCCGCGACGATCCCCCGTCGCGTCGGTCATCAGGAGCCGGTCCATGCACAAGTCATTCGTGATTGTCGGCGCTGCGATTCTCGCTCTGGCGCCCGTCGCCTCGGCGCGCCAGCAGGGCGTGCGCCCCGATGCCGCCATGCTCCAGTTCCCGGATGTGAGCGCCGAGCACATCGTCTTCGTCTACGCCAACGACCTGTGGACCGTGCCGCGCGCCGGGGGCGTCGCCTCGCCGCTCGCCGGCCCCGCGGGACGCGAGACCTTCCCGAAGTTCTCGCCCGACGGACGGACGATCGCCTTCGTCGCCAACTACGAGGGAGACCGCGATGTCTACACCATCCCCACCGGCGGCGGCCTCGCGACTCGGGTCACCCATCACCCGGCGTCGGAGGTCGTGACCGACTGGACACCGGATGGTCGGATCATCTTCTACTCCAGTGGGCACGCCGGGCTCCAGCGCCAGGAGAAGCTGTTCGCGGTTGCGCCGGCAGGCGGGATGGCGGAGCCCTTCCCCGTCCCCTACGGCACGACCGGCGCAGTCTCGTCCGACGGCGCCTGGCTCGCCTACACGCCCTGGACCCACGACTTCCGCACCTGGAAGCGATACCGCGGAGGGTGGGCCACCGACATCTGGCTGTTCAACCTGAAGGACCGCACCTCCAGGAAGATCACCGACTGGGAGGGCACCGACACCATCCCCATGTGGCACGGCGCCACCGTGTACTACCTCTCTGACAGCGGTCCCGAGCACCGCCAGAACATCTGGGCCTACGACACCCGCTCGGGCGCGCGCGAGCAGGTCACCTCGTTCAAGGATTACGACATCAAGTGGCCCTCGATCGGCCCGGGCCAGAACGGGAACGGGGAGATCGTCTTCCAGCACGGCAAGGAGCTCCGCCTGCTCGACCTGCGCACGAAGCAGTCGCGGGCGGTCGAGGTGATCATCCCCGGGGACCGGCCCACGCTCCGGCCTCAGCAGGTGGACTTCGCCAAGGCCCTCACGAACAACATCTCGCTCTCGCCCGGCGGAAAGCGTCTGGCGGCCGAGGCGCGGGGCGACATCTGGTCGCTGCCGGCGGTCGAGGGCGCCTCGTTCAACCTCACCCGCACCAGCGACGTGGCGGAGCGCGACCCGCAGTGGTCGCCCGACGGGAAGTGGATCGCCTTCCTCAGCGACGAGAGCGGGGAGTACGAGATCTACCTCATGCCCAGCGACGGGCCCAAGCCCGGGCAGCGCGCCACCCGACTGACGACCGACGGCGCTTCGTTCCGTTACATGAGCGCCTGGTCTCCCGACAGCAGGCGCCTGCTGTTCTTCGACAAGGCCGGCTCGCTGTTCCTCCACTCCCTGGGCGGCGAGGCGCACGACGGCTCGGCCCCGGGGACGACGAAGCTCATCGCCACCGACCCGTGGGCGGAACGGCGCATGGCGTCGTGGTCGCACGACTCCGCGTGGATCGCCTTCCCGCTCAACGAGGACAACCGCAACGGCACGATCCGGCTCTACGAAGTCGCCACCGGGACGCTGACGCGCGTCACCGATCCCATGTTCAACTCGACCTGGCCCGTCTTTGATCGCAAGGGCGACTGGCTGTACTTCACCAGCAACCGGCGCTTCGCGCCCACCTACAGCGAGATCGACAACTCCTGGATCTACCGCGACTCGGATGTGCTCCACGCCGTCCCGCTGCGGGCGGGTGTGAAGAACCCGATGCTCCCGCGGAACGACGCCGAGGGCGCCGACGCCGCCAAGAAGGACGAGGAGAAGAAGAAGGACGAGGGCGACGCAGCAAACAAGGACGAACCCACTTCCGCCACGCCCCCCAAGCCCCCGATCACGATCGACCTGGCCGGGTTCGAGGCCCGGGCCATCCCGCTGGCTGTGGACCCGGGGGACTTCACCGGGCTGAGCGTGAACGACTCGGGCAAGCTGCTCTACCTGCGGAACGGGCCGGACGACGCCGACCTGAAGCTGTTTGACTTCCTCGACGAGAAGGCGGACAAGAAGGAGGAGAAGACCGTCGCCTCCAAGGTGAACGGGTTCCAGCTCTCCCCCGACGGGAAGAAGGCGCTGGTCCGCAAGGGCGAGAAGCGGTTCGTCGTGGACGCCGCCCCGGACCAGAAGCTCGAGAAGAGCGTCCCGACGGACGCGATGACCATGGACATCGACCCCCGCGCCGAGTGGGCCCAGGTCTTCCAGGACGCCTGGCGGATCTTCCGCGACTTCTTCTACGAGCCGGGGATGCACGGCGTGGACTGGCCGGCGATCGGCGCGCAGTACCGCGCCCTGCTGGCCGACTGCGCCTCGCGCGACGACCTGACCTTCGTCATCGCCGAGATGATCTCCGAACTGAATGTCGGGCACGCCTACTACCGCCCGGGCGACCAGGACACGGGTCCGACGCGCTCCGTGGGCATGCTGGGATGTGACTTTATGCTCGATCGCTCCGGCGCGGCGCCCGCCTACCGCATCGCCCGGATCCACCGCGGCGCGGACTGGGACACCGACGCGCGCGGCCCGCTCAGCCAGCCGGGGGTGGATGTCAAGCCCGGCGACTTCCTCCTCGCGGTGAACGGCGTGCCCGTGGACGCCTCCAAGGACCCCTGGGCCGCCTTCGTCGGGACCGCGGACAAGGTCGTCACCCTCACCGTCAGCGACAAGCCGCTGATCGACGACGGCGCGCGGACTGTCACTATCAAGCCGCTGGCGAGTGAGTCCAATCTCCGCTTCCGCGGGTGGATCGAAGAGAACCGGCGCTATGTCGACTACAAGTCCGGCGGGCGCATCGGTTACATCTATGTCATCAACACCGGCGTTCCGGGGCAGAACGACCTGGTTCGCCAGTTCTACGGCCAGCGCGACAAGGCCGCCCTCATCATCGACGATCGCTGGAACGGCGGCGGGCAGATCCCCACGCGGTTCATCGAGGTCCTCAACCGCCCGCGGACCAACTACTGGGCCAGGCGCGACGGCAAGGACTGGGCCTGGCCCCCCGACTCGCACCAGGGGCCCAAGGCGATGCTTATCAACGGGCTGTCGGCCTCGGGCGGGGACATGTTCCCGGCGCTCTTCCGCCAGTCGGGACTCGGGAAGCTCTTCGGCACGCGCACCTGGGGCGGGCTGGTGGGCATCTCGGGCAACCCGGCGTTCATCGATGGAACCGCACCCAGCGTTCCCACCTTCGGCTTCTACGAAGTCGACGGCACCTGGGGCATCGAGGGCCACGGCGTGGACCCGGATGTGGAGGTCCTCGACGACCCCGCCCGCATGCCGCAGGGCCTGCCGACGGGCCCTGAGGTGCCCGCCATGGGCGGCGATCCCCAGCTCGACACGGCCATTGAGCACCTGATGGGCGAGATCCAGCGCAACCCATATTCCCCTCCCGCCAAGCCGCGAGGCCCGGACCGCAAAGGCATGGGCATCGCGCCGCAGGACAAGTAAGAGCCCCGAACAGGATGACCTCCCCGCCTCGGTGGGACGGGCGGCCCGCCCGTCTCTGCGGCCTCCTTTCAGTCACTCTGCCGGCGGCATCGAGCAGGCCGCGCTCATTCCCACAGCCGGCGGCGAACTTCCTGATAGCGGCCCATCGTTCCCTCGACGACCGCGTCGGGCAGTTCCGGGCCGGGCGGGCGCTTGTCCCACTGCCCCGCCGCCGTCAGGCGGTTGAGGTGCTCGCGGACGAACTGCTTGTCGAACGAGGGCTGCTCTCCCCCGGGGGACCATGTCGTCGCGTCCCAGTAGCGCGAGGAATCGGGCGTGAGCGCTTCGTCGACGAGGATGGGGTGGTCCGAGGTCGGGCGCCCGTGCTCGTCGAGAGGGAAGCCGAACTCGAACTTGGTGTCGG
>DOJA01000032.1:15111-15721 GCA_003511945.1 Phycisphaerales bacterium
CGAAGTCGATGTTCTCGTCGTGCGTCCCGACCTGCTCCTTGGTGGCGGGGGTGAAGATCGGCTCGGGGAGCCGATCGCCCCGTCGGAGCCCCGCGGGCAGGCGCACCGAGCACACAGCGCCGGTGCGCTGATAGTCGAGCCAGCCCGAGCCGTCGAGGTACCCGCGGGCGACGCACTCGACCGGCACCACGCGGCAGCGCCGGGCGATCATGACGCGCCCCTCGAGCGCCGTGAGCTGGTCGGCGTGGAGCGAGTGGATCAGGGCCGCGTCGGTCGACAGCAGGTGGTGGTCGGTCAGGCCCCGCGACGCGATGAAATCGAACCAGCGGACGCTCATGTCGGTCAGCAGGCGTCCCTTGCCCGGGATGGGCGTGGGCAGCACGACATCGAAGGCCGACAGGCGGTCGGTGGCCACGATCAGGACAAGGGGGGCTTCGCCCAGCCGCCCGTCGGTGAGGTGTGCGGGCAGGTCGTAGAGGTCGCGCACCTTGCCCTGGCGCCGGTGGGGCAGGTGGAGGTGCGATTCGGAGAGGGTCTGCATCACCTCGGAAGGTACACGCTCCGAGCCGCCCTCCCTGTGGGCCGTGGGGCCGGGGGCCGGGGGCCGGGG